>CAYWRD010000216.1:0-2512 GCA_964460675.1 uncultured Nitrosopumilaceae archaeon | reverse complement strand
ATCACCGCCGGCTCGGCGATGATGGCCCGGGCCACGGCCACCAGCTGCTGCTGACCGCCCGAGAGCTGGCTCGGGTAGAGATCCTTCTTGCCCACGATCTGGAACCGATCGAGGGTGTCGGCGACGATGGCCTGGCGCTCCTTCCGCTTCACGTTCCGGTACGAGAGGGGGATCTCGAGGTTCTCGTACACGTTGAGGTCGTCCAGCAGGTGGTACTGCTGGAAGACGAAGCCGATGTAGCGCTTGTTGAGCTCGATGCGCGCACGGGGCTTCATGGCGTGCACCGGCTCACCCTTCAGGTAGTACTCGCCGGCCCAGTCGGCGTCGAGCATCCCCAGGATCGACAGGAGCGTCGACTTGCCCGCCCCCGACGGCCCCATGATGGTCACGAACTCGCCCTTGTCGACCTCAGCCGTGATCCGACGGAGGACGAAGGTCTCTCCCGCACCCGATTTGAACGACTTTTCGACGTTTCGAAGCTTGATCATCCACCCATCCATTCGACTGGGGCGACTCGGGCCGCCCGTTCCACCCGACGCGTAAAGCTACTGCCTGCCCGCGCAGGTCCGCGACCGTGCGCGACCGGATACTCTAGAAGGCTGCTGGAGAAGTACAGTGGCCGACCACTCCGCGCCCCATGGACCGTACGTGATCAATCGGCTCTGAGTGCCGCCGCGGGATCCATGGAGATGGACCGGCGGACCGGCCAGGCGCTCGCCGTCAGGGCCCCCGCCGCGATGACCGTGACCGTCATGGCGTACACGACGGGCGTCCTCAGGCCCGCGCCGGCGACCGCGGCATCCAGACCCTCGACGAAGAGCACGGCCCCCACCCATCCGAGGACGACACCGGCGCAGGCCACCCCCGCGGCCCGGACCAGGACCCTCCGACGGAGGTCGTCGTCGGTGGCGCCGACGGCTCGCCGGAGCCCCAGCTCCCGCAGGCGGCTGGCGACTCCGTGGGCAAGGACGCCGTAGAGGCCGACGACGGCCAGGATCAGGGCGATGGAGGCGAAGACGGTGGCGAGGACGGACGCGAAGCGCTCCGCCGCGTAGGCCTCGTCGACCCGCGCCGCCATCGGCTCCACGACCCCCGCGTGGAGCGTCGGATCGACGTCCGCCACCGCCGCCCTGGCTTCCTCGACCAGCTCCGTGGGCTCGCCGTCGATCCGGACCACGAGGGCCAGGGCCTCCGGGGGAGCCTGGGCGATGGGGAGGTACGCCACCGGCTCCGGCGGCCGGTCTCCGCTGGCCCTCCGCTCGTCACGGACGACGCCGACGACGGTCCGCCAGATCGGCCGATCCTCACCGAGAGCCACACGGCTTCCCACCGGGCTCCGGGGCGGATCGCGGAAGAAGCGCCGGGCCGCGGTGGCGTTGAGGATCACCACCGGCTCGCGCTCGACGTCGTCCTGGGGACGGAACCAGCGACCCTCGGACAGGCGCTGGCCGACGGTGTAGAAGTAGCCCGACGAGACCCGGCGCACGAGGAGCGTATGCGACGGCTCGGAGCTCGTCGGATTATCGTCCTCCAGCGTGAGGGCGACCTCCGGCACGGCGTCGTCCAGCGGAAGCGAGCCCGACGCCCCGACGGAGAACGCGCCGGGCATCGCCGCGAGCCCGTCCTCGAGCCGCCGGACGAGCTCGGCGGCCGCAGCCGGGTCCCTCATCCGATCCGGGGGCGCCTCCACTCGGACAGCCAGGATCCCCTCCGGATCGAACCCCAGCCCGTCGGTGGTGGCGCTGTGGAGCCCCTGGATGAGGCCGCCCGCACCGATGGCCATCGCGGTGGCGAGTCCGACCTGGAGCGCCACGGCGCCCCCACGGAGAGCGCCGGCGAAGGCTCGGCCTCGCCGGCTTCCGGTGCCCCCCGGCACGGCGGGCGGTCCTCCGGGGGGAGTGGCCTTCCCCAGGGCGGCCGCCAGGGCGGGCGCGCTGCCGAACACCGCACCCGTGACGAGCGTGAGCAGGACGACCGCCAGGAGGATGCCCGTGTCGACGGTGGGGCGCGCTCCCTCGAACAGCCCGGCAGGAGCGGTCCGGGTCAGCGCCTCCACGCCCCAGACCGCCACGCCGAGACCGAGGACGCCACCGATGGCGGCCAGCGTCACGCTCTCGGTGAGAAGCTGTCGGACCAGCCTTCCTCCGGTCGCACCGAGGGCTCGGCGGACCCGTAGCTCCCTGGTCCGGTCCAGACCCCGCGCCAGGAGGAGCAGCGCCACATTGGCGCAGGCGATGAGGAGGACGAGCCCTCCGCCCACGAAGAGGCGCCGTGCCGAATCGGCGGACAGACGCCTGAGCTCTTCGGTCAGGGAAGCGACGGACGGCTTCAGCCCGGCGTTCGTCTCGGGATACGACTCCTCCAGGCGTTGGACCAGCATCGACGCCCGGTCTCGGGCCACCGGGAGGCTCGTACCGGTGGCCAGGCGGCCGATGGCGGCCACCGTCGGACAGCCCCGCCGGCATCGAGCCGCCTCCAGCCGCGCGGGCATCCACAGATCCGCCGAGGGATG
>CAYWRD010000215.1:0-2518 GCA_964460675.1 uncultured Nitrosopumilaceae archaeon | reverse complement strand
CGGCGGGAAGCGCTCCGGACGGGACCGTTTCGCGGCGCGACGTCGAGGCGGCGCGGGCGCGGCTCGAGGCCGAGGTCGAGGGCATGCGCGCGTCGGACGCCGACGGCTCGGGGCTCCTGGACGAGGTGAGCGAGATCGAGGAGACGGCGGCGGCGCTCGAGGAGCTGGCCGAGGTCGCGGCCGGCGCGTCGCAGGGAGCCGGCTGGGACGCGGTGCGCTTCTGGGCGGGCGCGACGCGGAGGTGCGCTGCCGGCCACGCACGCGACGCGAGAGGGCCGACCCCGGTGGGCGGTGAGGGGACGGGCGATGGCACCGGGGAGAGCGAGCTCGACCGTGACCTCCGGCTGCTGGCCGCCCGGGCGGACGCCATGGCGCGGGAGGCCGACTTCCGACTGGTCTACGATCCCGAGCGGAAGCTCTTCTCGATCGGATACCGGGTGAGGGAAGCCGCTCTGGACGAGGGCTACTACGACCTGCTCGCGTCCGAGGCCCGTCTGGCCAGCCTCGTCGCCGTAGCCACCGGAGACGTGGAGGTCGGGCACTGGTTCCACCTGGGTCGCCAGCTGACGCGCGTCGATCACGGCGCGGCGCTGGTCTCCTGGTCCGGCTCGATGTTCGAGTACCTGATGCCGCACCTGGTCGTCGAGCCGCCACCGGGAACGATGCTGGAGCGGACCCAGCGGCTCGTGGTGCGGCGCCAGGTCGAGTACGGAACGGAGCGGGGGATCCCGTGGGGGATCTCGGAGTCCGCCTATAACGCTCGCGACCTCCAGATGACCTATCAGTACTCTCACTTCGGAGTTCCCGGTCTCGGGCTGACGCGCGGGCTCTCGGAGGACCTCGTGGTGTCGCCCTACGCCACCGCGCTCGCCGCCATGGTCGCTCCCCGAAAAGCTCTGGGGAATTTCCGGCGTCTCGCCGACCTGGGGGCACGGGGCGCGTTCGGCTTCTTCGAAGCGCTGGACTTCACGCCGGAGCGCCTCTCGGCGGACGAGCGATATGCGGTGGTCCGGGCATACATGGCGCACCACCAGGGGATGACGGTGGCCGCGCTGGCGAATGTGGTCCAGGCCGGACGCCTCCGGGCGCGGTTCCACCGCGTCCCCGTGGTCCGCTCGGTCGAGGTGCTCCTTCAGGAGCGGGTCCCGCGCGGCGTACCGGTGTCGCGTCCGCGGCGCGAGGAGGTCGAGGCCGTTCGTCACGTGCGGGACCTGACGCCCCCGGTCGTGAGACGGTTCACCTCGCCGCATCGGCGCCCTCCCGACTGCCACCTGCTCTCGAACGGCCGCTACAGCGTAATGCTCACGGCCGCCGGCGCCGGCTACAGCCGATGCGGGGAGCTGTCCGTCACGCGCTGGCACGCCGATCCGACGCTCGACGCCATGGGCAGCTTCGTCTACGTGCGCGACTCCGCGTCGGGCGAGGTGTGGTCGGCCGGATGGCAGCCGGTGGGAGGCGATCCCGACAGCTACGAGGCGGTCTTCTCGGAGGACCGGGCCGTTATCCGACGCCGCGACGGCGCCGTCTCGACCACCCTCGAGGTCGTGGTCTCGCCCGAAGAGGACGGCGAAATGCGCCGCCTCACGCTCCAGAACCAGGGCTCGAGGGCGCGGGAGTTCGAGGTCACCAGCTATTCCGAGCTCGTCCTGGCGCCCCCCGAGGCCGACGCTGCCCACCCCGCCTTCGAGAAGCTCTTCGTGGAGACCGCGTTCCACTCCACCACGTCGGCGTTGCTCGCGACGCGTCGCCGGCGCTCGCCGGACGAGCGGAAGCTGTGGGCGAGCCACGTGATGGCCGTCGAGGGCGAGACCGTCGGTCCCCCGCAGTACGAAACGGATCGCGCGCGGTTCCTGGACCGGGGCCGTGAGCTTCGCGCTCCGGCATCGGTGTGCGAAGGGCGGCCGCTCTCCGGATCCACGGGACCGGTCCTCGATCCCGTGTTCAGCCTCCGTCGGACGGTCCGCATCGGGCCCGGGGGGACGGCGCGGGTGACGTTCGCCACCCACCTCGCCGGGACCCGGGAAGAGGCGGTGAACAGGGCGGAGGTCCATCGGGACCCGGCGTCCTTCGAACGCGCGGCCGGTCTGGCCTGGACGCACGCCCAGGTCCAGCTGCAGCACCTCGGCGTCACGCCCGATGAGGCACACCTGTTCCAGCGGCTGGCGAGCCGGCTCCTCTATCCGGACCCGACCCTGCGGCCCACCGCGCGTCGGGGCCACGGCCAGGGAAAGGGGCAGAAGACCCTGTGGCGGTATGGAATCTCCGGCGACCGCCCGCTGCTGCTCGTCCGGATCGACCAGGTGCGGGACCGCGAGCTCGTCCGCCAGCTGCTCAGGGCTCACGACTACTGGGGATGGAAGGGACTCCTCGTCGACCTCGTGATCCTCAACGAGCACCCCGTCAGCTACGTGGACGAGCTGCAGGACTGGATCCGGCGGCAGATCCAGGTCCGGTCGCCGGGCGAGTCGGGGCCCGACGGCTCTCCGGCGACCGGTGAAGTCCACCTGCTGCGCGGAGC
>CAYWRD010000214.1:0-2521 GCA_964460675.1 uncultured Nitrosopumilaceae archaeon | reverse complement strand
CGTGGATCACCTCGTCGTACGGCTTGAACTCCGGCTCCTCCTGGGCCGTGTCCGCCGCGGCGGTGTCGCCCTCCACGGTGTCCGCCTCCACCGTGTCTGGCGGCGGCGTCTCCTGGGCCAGGGCGCTCCCCGTGCCCCCGTCGAAGGCCGGAAGCGCCGGCAAGGCCAGCAGGGTGAGGAGGAAGGGGAGGAGGAAGAGGCGGGCGGGGGTCGAAGCGTGCTTCATGGGTCTCCGAGGCTGGGCGGGGTCACTGGGGCCGCCTGCGGTGCCGCGGTAGCGCGCGCGGCACCGGGCGGCGGGGTTCATTGGAGGAACGCGCGGGATCGCCGCGCCGTTCACTCTCCGCCCAACTTAAGGGACTCGGACGGGGGCCCGGAAGGGGGCCTGTCCGGCCGCCCTTATGGAGTCCGGTGTGGCGCCGGCACGACCGGGGCGCGGTTCAAACGACCCCGGCGCGATTCAATCGGCCCGGGCGCGATTCAAACGACCCGGGCGCGATTCCCGTGTCCCCGCGAGAATGGGCGAGGGCGGCCGCGTGACGCTATTTCGTCCGGAAGGTGATGGGCTGCTGGACCCAGACGGCGGTGGGGCGGTCCTGGTTCATGGCGGGCTGGAACTCCATGCTCAGCCCGACCCGCTTCGCCGCCTCGTCGAGGGATTCCAGGCCGCTGGAGTCCTGGACCCTCACCTTCTCGACGTGGCCCTCCTGATTCACGAAGAGCCAGAGGATGACCTTCCCGCCCGTGCCGTCCTGCTCGAGCTCCTCGGGATAGGCCGCCTGGAGCGTTCGCTGGACTTCACCCGCGTTGGCCAGCTTCGGCGGGACGTCGTACGGGATGAACGACGGCCTGTCCGAGGCCTCCGTGCCTTTGTAGGGCGGCGGCAGCTCGTCCACGGATTCCGCGGACCGGACATCCGCCTGCATCTGCGAGCTGGCCTCCGTCGCGTCCGCACCGTCGTCCGTCGGCGTCGGCGATTCGCACGCCACCGCCACCGCGGCCAGCGCCACCGCGCCTGCGAGAAACGCCTTCGGTCCACGCCACTTCGTCTTCGCACGGGTCATCTGATCGATCCTCCGCTCGAGGAAAGAGCTCCGCTCCGCCAGGGCGGCGAGCCCCCGTACGGGCCGGCTCCGCTCCCCCACGCTCAGGAGGAGATCGCCGTAGCTGAGGGGATCGGCGCCGTCCAGGAGGACGCGGCGATCGCAGTCTGTCTCCACCGCCAGCCTGAGCCGGCGGAGCCCCCACCACAGGGGCAGGTTCCAGGGCATGAGGGTCACGAGGAGGCGGCCGCCGGCGAGGAGCCAGGGATCCCCGGCCCGCAGGTGCTCCCGCTCGTGGGCCACCGCCAGCCGGCGCTGGCCCGGCGCCAGCCGCCACAGCCACCGGGGGAGCACCACCCAGCCGGACCGGATCCCGGTGACCGCCGGACCGAGATCGCGGGTCAGCGCGACCCGGACGCCGCCCACGCGCCGCCAGGCCGCCGTGTCGATGGCCCTGGCCAGCTCCCGGTGCGCCGAGAAGAGCCGGATCAGGAGCACCGCCGAGGCGAAGGCCCATGCGATGCCCAGGGCGAGCCCGAGATCCACGCCGGCCGGCCCCGCGGTCGCCTCCAGGCCGTCCAGGACCACCGAGGTGGCCGCGGCGGAGCCGGTCCCCACCCCCGCCCCGATGCCAGGGCTCGGGAGGAGCGTCGGGACGGTCCAGGCGGCGATCGTGATCGCTGCGGACCCCGTCAGGGCGGCGGCCCACGGAAGCCGCGCGGGACCCCGGTACATCTGCACCCCGCGCTCGGCGGCCCACGCCGCGGCCAGGAGGAGGGCGCTCACGAGAATGGAGTACGCCATCCACGCAGCCATCAGTCCCCCGCCTCCTCGTTCCGAGGGTCGGGCCGATCACCCAGCCTCTCCTCGAGCATCCGGCGGACCCGGTCCAGCTGCTCCTCGGAGAGGTCCGCGTCGTCCACCAGACCGTGGAGCATCATCTCCGGAGACCCTCGGAAGACCTTGTCCATCAGGTAGCGGAGGGCGCTCCCGCCTGCCTCGTCCCGCTCGACCTCGGGATAGAAGCGGTACGCCCTGCCCTCCTTCTGGGAGCTGGTGTAGCCCTTCTCCTCCAGGGTCTGGAGGACGGTGAGGACCGTCGTGTAGGCCAGGTCGTCCTCCAGGCCCTCCTGCATCTCGGCGGCCGTGGCCGAGCCCTTCGCCCACAGCACGTCCATCAGGTCCAGCTCCCGGTCGGTGAACCGGATCTCGGTCATCGCTCCTCCAGTGGCGGTGTGGGCGGTGTGGGCAGTATCGGCGGTGTGGACGGTGTCGCTGCTGATTCCGCTGACGCTGCTGACGCCGCCGACGCCATTGTTTCTACATCCATCGAACTTCGATAAATATCGTATAACCGCGGCCGGGTGTCGTCAAGGATGGAGCTTGCCAGCGTTGCTCGCCGCCCTGTGCCAGCGTCGCTCTTCGCCCTGTGCCAGCGTTGATCCCCGCTTGAGGAATTCGTTGAAAACGCGTTGATC
>CAYWRD010000213.1:0-2537 GCA_964460675.1 uncultured Nitrosopumilaceae archaeon | reverse complement strand
CGTCGTCGTTCTGAGCTGGGCCCTCTGGCAGTCGCGATTCGGCGGCGACCCGGACGTCGTCGGTCGACCCATACGTCTCCAGGACGGGGAGGGGCGCATCATCGGGGTGATGCCGGAGGTCTACGAGGGGCTCACCCTCGACTGGAACACCCCGACGGACCTCTGGCTCCCCATGCACACGGCGCCGGCGGTCGGCATGGAGGTCATGCTCCGGTCGCCGGTCACCTTCTTTCCCATCCTCGGCCGGCTCGAGCCCGGGCTCGACATCGAGGTGGCCCGGGAGCGGGCCCAGCGGTGGGTGGACGCCCTCCCGGAAGTGCGCCTCGGGGTCCTCGATCCCAACGCCATCCACGTGGGACCGCTCCGGGAGGTCCGGATCAGTCGCCGTGACGAGGCCTGGTCCTTCCTCGGAGCGCTCCTCGCGGTCTGCGGTCTGATCCTGATCGCCGCGTGCACCAACGTGGCGAACTTCTTCTTCGGACGGGCAGCCCGGCGCCGGAGGGAGATCGCCCTGCGGACGGCGTTGGGCGCCGGCAGGAGTCGCGTGATGCGACAGCTCGCCACGGAGGCGTTGCTCCTGGCGGGTGCGACCGCGGTGGCGTCGGCGACGGTGGGATTCGGCGTGGCGACGGCCCTGGCGGAGACGCCGGCCATCTATCTGGACACCCCGATTCGGGGAAGCACACCGCTCTCCACGGCGGGAGCCGTCGACCTGCGCCTTTTCGTCTGGTCCGTGGTGGCGGGGTCGGGAACGGCCCTCCTCCTCGCGCTCCTTCCCATGTTCGCGGTGTTCGGGCATCCCATGGTGGCCATCAAGGGCGACGCCTCGCGGTGGGGCTGGGGCCGGATCCGACCGACCCCGCGTCTCGCGCTTCTCGCCTTCCAGGTCGGGCTTGCGGTCGTCCTCGCGGTGACCGCGGCGCTCTACGCGAAGGGATTCGCCCGAGCGGTGGACGCCGACCCCGAATACGCCGATCCGACCACTCTGCTGATGGCCAGGATCACGCCGGTGGAGGATCACCGGAGTGATCGGACGGCGTTCCACGAAGAGATCCTCGATCGGGTGCGGGCGCAGGCGTGGGCGACCTCCGCCGCCTATATGTACCTCCACCCCTATCCCGGGGGGATCGGGACGGCCGCCCGCGTCGGCGACCCGGACGGAGCCATCGACGTGGACGGGGAGCCGTCGACCCCGGGGATCTTCGACGTCGTGGGGGTTCCCGTCGTGGCTGGGCGAGGTCCGAGCGAGGACGATGGCCGCCGGGACGTGGTCGTCAACCGCACCCTGGCCGACCACCTCTGGCCCGGAGGGGACGCGGTGGGGAAACGGTTCCTCTACACCGGCGAGCCGGCCCGGGTCGTCGGCGTGGTCGCGCGGGAGCGGTGCCGGGACCTGTTGGCCGAGCCCCGGGGATGCGTATGGCGCCCCATCACCGACGGGATCGGGACGCGCACGGTCTACGTCCGGACCGTCGGCGCTGCCGACGGGGCCATCGCGCCTCTGCGCGATCTGATCCTGGAGCTCGATCCGGACGTCCAGGTGCTGGACGTCCAGTCCCTCGACACCTTCCTCGGCGACCGGATCCGCGCCGAGCGCCTCGCCGCCGTGGCGTCCTCCGGCCTCGCCCTCTTCGGGGTCGTGCTCCTCGTCCTGGGCTGCGTCTCCCTCTTCGTCTCGATGGTCAGGGACAGCCTCCGTGAGATCGCGATCCGCATGGCGTTGGGCGCCACCGACGCACGGATCGTCCGGACCGTCGTCGGCCACGGCCTGCTGGTGGCCGGGATCGGGACGGTGCTCGGTGTAGGGGTCGCCCTGGTCGTCACCCGCCGAATCGGCGGACAGCTCTACGGTGTATCGCCGAGCGATCCGATGACCTTCACGTCGGTCCCGACCGTCATTCTCCTGGTAGCCGCCGCGTCGGTGGCCTACGCCGCCCTCACGGCGACGCGCTCCGACCCCGCCGAGCACCTCCACGCGGACTGAGCCCGTCCACAGGGGCTGCTCGGGGCCGAGCCGGCGGACCCGTCGCCGACATCGTGTGACCGAATCGTCGGTCGCTCGGTGTTCAGGATGAAGCAGGCACGGACTCCCCCATGGCATCGAACTTCGCCCTAGATCCTGAATCCCCCCAGAGCGTATCTCTCGGAAGCGCGGAGCAGGGTTCTGTCGCGTTCGAGGTTACGGACGCCTCGAGCTCGTAGCACGCGAACCGAGGTGATATAGCCCCCCCGCGGGGGCGTCCCGATCCGTCGGGGCGTCCCCGCTTCTTCGTTTGGCAGCCGAGATGTCGTCTTCCGCGCCTCGACCGCTCGGACCCGACGAGAGCGTCGTGTCGATGGCTCGGGCGGACAGCGCTCACCGCTCCTGGAGGGCACGGGTAGACCAGCGCCGCCGGGTTGCCTACTCTCCTGCCTCATTCGATGCGACGAAATGATGCGACGACATGACGCGACGGCAGGAGCGGGCGATTCGATGAAGTGGAAGCGGGGAGCGTGCGTGGCGGCGGCGATCCTGGCCGGGGGCCTGGTCCCGGACG
>CAYWRD010000212.1:0-2542 GCA_964460675.1 uncultured Nitrosopumilaceae archaeon | reverse complement strand
CACCAGAGCGAGTTCGCCGAGCTGGGCTGGATGGGCTTCTTCGACGCCGTCGACGAGCTGGCGGCCGACGACGGCGTCCCCGTCGTCCGCTACGGATGAGCGCCATGGGCGCACGCGCGAAGCGCTGGGTCCTGGGTCTCCTGCCGCTCGTGATGCTGGGCGGGCTGATCCTCTTCTTCAGCGAGCAGAACCCCGTCGCCTTCCTCGAGGGGCGGTTTCCGCCCGTCGAGGAGCTGACGATCGACCGGGTGACCTTCCCGGAGCCGGGGGAGATGCGGGTCCACGTGGTGAACGGGGGGCCCGAGGCCGTGACGGTGGCGCAGGTCCTGGTGGACGAGGCCTACTGGGAGCACGAGGTCGTGGGCGGCGACGGTCGGCTGGACCGGCTCGAACGGGCCACCTTCCGGCTCCCCTATCCCTGGGTCGACGGGGAGCCCCACGAGATCACGCTGATCAGCTCCACGGGGGTGACCTTCACCCATGAGGTCGAGGTGGCCACGCTGACCCCGGCCACCAACGCGCGGTTCTTCGGCACCTTCGCGCTGCTGGGGATCTACGCCGGCCTCGTGCCCGTCCTCATCGGGCTGGTGTGGTATCCCTTCCTGCGGGACCTGGACCGCAGGTGGCTCCACTTCTTCCTGAGCTTCACGGTGGGCCTCCTGGTCTTCCTGGGGATCGACGGCCTCGCGGAGACCCTGGAGACGGCGGGCCGGGTGGCCGAGGCGTTCCAGGGGGTGGGGCTCGCGGCGCTGGGGGTCCTGGGAGCGATCCTCGCCCTCCGCGCCATCGGGAAGCCCGGGCCCTCCAGCGGCGGGGGCGCCGGGGAGGGCGCCGCCGGCCGCCTCCGCCTGGCCTACCTGATCGCCCTGGGGATCGGCCTCCACAACCTGGGCGAGGGACTGGCCATCGGGGCCTCCTACGCTGCCGGCGAGATCGCCCTGGGCAGCTTCCTCGTCATCGGCTTCGCCCTCCACAACACCACGGAAGGGCTGGGCATCGTGGCGCCGGTGGCCGCCGACCGCCCGTCGCTGTGGCACCTGGCCGCGATGGGAGCGGTGGCCGGCCTGCCCACCGTGGCCGGCACCTGGATCGGAGGGTTCTCCTACAGCCCCGTGGCCACGACCTTCTTCCTGGGGCTCGGGGTCGGGGCGATCTTCGAGGTGGCGTGGGAGATCGGGGGGCTCGTGGCCCGGGACCCGGAGGCCGGCGTCCTGACACCGCTGAACGCCGCGGGCCTCGGGCTGGGGCTCCTGGTCATGTACGGCACGGCGCTCTTCGTGGTCGCGTGAGCGAGGCAAGGGACCGATGACGATCGAGGGGCGCCCGACGAGGACCCGACCCCTGCAGGCCGGCCGGCGGGTTCCCGTCCGGCTCGCGGCCGCAGGGACGCTGCCGGCCTCCTTGCTCGTGGCCGCGGCCCTGGGCGCCGCCGGGATCGCGGCCCTGCCCTCGCCTGCGGTGGCCCAGGAGACGGGGGACGCTCTCACCGGTGAGGCCCCGGCGGCCGAGCCGCTCCGGAAGGAGGCCCCGCCGCTGGTCGGCGACCGCCCGGACTTCACGGAGAGCGCCTCGGCGGTGACCCGCCTCCAGGTGGAGAGCGGCTACACGTTCACTGGGAGCGGGAGCGTCGACGCGCACGAGCTGGGCGAGGTGCTCCTCCGGATCCCGGTGGTGCGCGGGCTGGAGCTTCGGGCCGGGCTCTCCTCGTACGCGTGGGAGGACGCCTCGCCGCCTGCGGCCCCGTCGGACCCCGAGAGCTCCGGCTTCACCGACGCGTCGCTGGGGGTCAAGCTCGAGCTGGCCGAGCCTGCTGCGGGTGAGGGCGGCCCGGCAATCGCGCTGTTGGTCGGGACCACCCTCCCCACGGGCGACGTGAGCGAGGCCGGGATGCAGCCCGGGGCGAAGCTGGCCGGGGCCCTGGACCTCTCGGACCGCTTCTCGCTGGGGTCCAACGTCGGCGTCGAGGCTCGGGAGGAGGCCGACGTCCGTTTCGCGGAGCTCTCGGGCAGCCTCGCCCTGGGCGTCGGGCTGACGGAGGCGGTGGGCGCCTACCTCGAGGCGTACGGCTTCGTGCCCACCGGCGACGGCCCCGACGCGTCCACGGTCGTGAACGGGGGGCTCACATGGCTGGTGGGGCCGGACTTCCAGCTGGACGCCCGGATCGGGGCGGGGCTCTCCGGATCCTCTCCGGACCTGCTGGCCGGCGCGGGGGTGGTCTGGCGGCCTTGAGCCCTCGGGTCTTCGAGCGGCGTCGACGGGCGACGCTCGCGGCGGGTGTCGCCGGGCTCCGAACTCCCGGCGGAGACGGGGGCTCGCGTCAGAAGTGCCCTCCCAGCCAGTCGGCGATCACCCGCAGCCCGCTGCGGTCCGCCTCGTCGAAGGCGCGCTTCTCGTGGCTGTCCACGTCGATCTGGCCCACGATGCGCCCGCTGGCCGGATGGCGGATCAGCACGACGATCTCGGACTTCGTCTCGGTGCTGCACGCCAGGTAGTTGTCCACGGCCGTGACGTCCGGGACGTTGATGTCCCGCTCCTCGGCCAC
>CAYWRD010000211.1:0-2551 GCA_964460675.1 uncultured Nitrosopumilaceae archaeon | reverse complement strand
CTGCGCTGGCCGGCGGCCGCGGCGAAGTCAACCCGATCCGGCGGATCGCTATTCGCGGTCGGCACCGCGCGCGGCGGCAGCAGGCCGTCTTCGACCAGCAGCTCCGGGCTGATCAGGAGCGGGTTGCCGGCGAACGATGACTGCGATTGGTAAGGCGAATGCCCCAGCCCCGGTGGGCCGAGCGGCAGCAGCTGCCACGCGCCGCAGCCGGCACGCTGCAGCCAATCGAGCCAGCGGTAGGCCATCGGTCCCAGGTCACCAATCGGACCCGGGCCGGGCAGCGAAGTCACGTGCAGCAGTACCCCGCCGCTGCGGGGCTGCAGGATGCGTTCGGCGTGGCTGTCGGTCACGAAGTACGGGGTCCTTCCGATGAAGTCACTCCAGCCGGGGAAGCACCCTTGGCGGAAGTGAACTCTTTCCAGGTTCGCGGCGCCCGCGGCCAGCAAATTGCCAGCTCGGGCCGCTTCTAAATTTTAAGGGGCTGGCGCCGCCAGCCCCTTCATGTGCGATCGTAGCGGATACCCTGCGGCTGGCTGCGCGGTCACGCCGCCAGCGCAAGGCCGATCACCAGTGCCACTCCGGTGACGAAGTGCGTCACGATTGTGAATGAGTTGGCCGTGACCAGCTCGCGTTCGCGCATGTGGCGGAACAGCACCAGCACGGCGCGGGCAGCAAAGGGCAGGCCCAGGAACGCCAGCAGCGCCCACAGCGGCGCGATGCCGGCCGCCACCCCGGCGCCGATCAGACCGTAAGCCGCCAGCAGCAGCGCCAGGTAGCCCCAGCGCGCGGTCTCTTTGCCCAGCACAACCACCAGGTGATTCTTGCCGGTGGCCGCGTCGGCGCGCGCGTCCGGGAACTCGTTGATCCACAGGATCGCCGTCGTCAGCAATCCGATCGGAACGCCGACCAGAAAGTCGATCGGCGCTACGCTGCCCGTAAGGGCGAAGACCGTACCGCCCACCATCAGCGGCCCGAAATTGAGCCCGATCAGCAGTTCACCCAATCCCTTGCGAGCGACCAGGCGGAGCGGCGGCGCGGTGTAGAAGTAGGCCGAGAACAGCCCGGCCAGGCCGAACCACAGGATCCCCGGGCCCGGCAGCCACGTGAAGGCTGCACCGACCACGGCCGCGATCGCGGCCGCCACCGCGCCAACGATGAACGTCCCGCGTTCGCTGATCAGGCCGAGCTCAATTGCCCGGCTGCCGCCGGAGAGCGCCTGGAAGTACTCGTTGTTGGCAGGGTCCGTCCCGCTGCGCCAGTCGAAGTAGTCGTTGAATGTGTTGGCGGCCACCTGCAGCGCCGAACCGCCGACTGCGGCCAACGCCAGGCTCCACCACGGGTACGAGCCGCCGGAGAACGAGACCCAGGCCGCTGCCAGAAACACCGGCACCAGCGCTGCGGTCAGGAACGGCGCGCGGGTGATCACCACCCACGAGAAGAACTTGGTCAAGAAGCCGACCTCCGGCATCACCTCGGCCGGGTCGACGTCGGGAAGCGGTTCGGTTACGCCACAGTACCCCATCCGCTCGCCGCCCTTCTTGTCCTTCCAGGTCGGCGTTATGCGGATGTGGGCCGCGAATGGCGTCCCGTCCTTGCGCACGAAAACGGTCCTGCCTTCGAACTCGCCCTCCTCGTCGGCGGTGGACAGCCAGTCACCGACATGGCCAAGAACGATGTGACCCGGCGAGAAGAGCGAGACCCGCTTCTTACCCACAACCTCTTCGGCCTTGTAGCCGAAAATTTCTTCAGCCGCTTCGTTAAAGGTCTGTATGCGGCCTTCCATGTCGCTGGTAATTACGCTCTTGCCCGGATTGAGATTTTCGTGGTCCATCTCCGTCTCCTCTTGCCACATTAGGCAGCCTCTCCAAGTCGCCCTGTGGACAATCGTACTCGATCTGAAGACACTCTCGGCGGCCGTTCTCGGCCCGCCTTCCTACTCCAGCTTCTCCCGCAATGCCTCGGTCAGCGGCGGCAGCACTTCATATAAGTCGCCGACCACGCCAAAGCGGCACAGTTTGAAAATCGGTGCCTCGGCATCGGTGTTGATGGCGACGATGTTCTTGGAGGTGCGCATGCCGGCCAGGTGCTGGATGGCACCGGAAATCCCGCAGGCGATGTACAGGTCGGGCGTCACGACCTTGCCGGTCTGACCAACCTGATGGGCGTACGGAATGTAGCCGGCGTCGACCGCGGCGCGGCTGGCACCGACGGCGCCACCGAGCACCTCAGCCAGATCGCCGACCAGCTTGAAGCCCTGGTGCGCCTTCCAGATTTCCCGCTCCTTCTCGTCCGTGATGTCATCCGGCGGCTCCAGGTCCGGGTTGTTGGCCACGCCGCGCCCGCCGGATACGATGATTCCGGCGTCGGTCAGGCTCACGGTCTCTTCCCCTTCACGAGCGCCGACGACTTCCGTCAGCGGCTCTGGCAATTCAACTTCGATCCGCTCAATCTCGCCGTTCGCCTCACCCGTCTCCGGTGCGCGGAAGGCGCGGCTGCGCAGCGTAAACAAGCGCGGGCCCGGCTGTGCGATTTCCACCTTCGACAGCAGTTT
>CAYWRD010000210.1:0-2553 GCA_964460675.1 uncultured Nitrosopumilaceae archaeon | reverse complement strand
AGGCGCGGGTCTGCAAAACCCGTTACACCGGTTCGATTCCGGTCGTCGCCTCCAACTCCCCTCCCAGGGGAGACGCCGGAAAAAGTTGTCAAAAACCGGCAACTACCAGGGGAAATAACGACTTCCCCGTTCCCCATACCCTTCCCTCTTCTGGCTGAAGTTGGGATCGACCTGAATTTTCAACTACGGAGTACTTTGCGAGTACTTCGGGGGCGGATTGACTCTCGGACAGCTGAGCTTGGCGGGTGGGGCTTCGGATCATGGGTAATTTCTCGATGTGTTCAGGGCTTACCGGCAGGGAGGATTCGGTGACTGAGCGCGTAGGGTCTTACCGGATCTTTAGAGTGAAATTCCACTCGATAGTCATTCACCTGAGGGGAACACCCGATGCGCTACCGGCCAACAGGCATCCTCTCGCTAGCCCTAGTCGTGGCTGCATGCAGTGGTGGCACCGGTGCGACGACCACGACTTCAGCATCGGAGACGACGACGACCACGGTCACCACGACCACCACGACGGCCGAGGACACTACGACGACGTCTGACGAAGCCGCCACAGTTACCGACGATTGCGTGGTGGGATCCTGGATGCTCGACAGCGAGGCCTTCGTTCAGAACTTTGACTCGATCTTCGCTGAAGCCGGGCTGTCTGACGCCGAAGTCACCGCTCTCAATGGCAGCTACACGATCGATCTGGCGGCCGATGGGTCCTTTACAGCAATCCGGGCGTCCTGGGGTTTTTCAGTCCAGTTGGATGAGGGAAACCTCACCGTCGAGATCAGCGGGTTTGAGCTTGGAACCTGGTCGGCGGACGGTTCGACGTTGACCGTCGACCTTGAATCATCGGACCTCCTAGTCCGCACTATCGTCGAGTCCGGCGGCCGGGAAGTCGAGCTACCTCGGAACCAGCTCCCTTTCGAGACTCCTGAAGGCATTGCTTCGAACAGCGAGTACACGTGCTCCGATGGCCTTCTCACCCTGACCAGCGCCGGTGTCGAATCGATCCTGATCCGGTCCTGAGTTCCCTATCACCCGATCAGGCATCGGCAAGATCGTGACCGACGACGGCATCCGCCTCTAATAACACGGGTCGGGAATCCAAGGCGGACAAAGTCTGAGGTGCGGATCGCGTCTAGATGAGAGATCATCCGTGCGACGCCTCCGCCCCGCCGGTTTCGTCTTCCTCCTGGTCGACCTCCAGACGTTTCAGCCTCCCGTTGGATAATACGTTGGGACGACCTCGGGCCAATGAGAAGCCTCGGGCTGCTAGGCATGGGGGGTCGCTAGTGATCAGGAGGTCGCGGTGGAGAAGATCGGGTTGGTCCTGTCGATGTCGTTGGTGTTGGCGGCTTGCTCTGGAGGGGAGGTAGCCCAATCCACGACAAGCACGGTCTCGACGACCGCGACCACTGAGGTGGTCACGACGTCGTCGACTCTGGCCTCGACTGCCACGTCCGTCGATTCTGAATCAGCCTATTGGCAGATCGTTCAGGATGAGCGCGTGTATCTGGCTGGCGCGGTTGAGAAGGCGTTGTCTGAGGTCGAGACCGTGGATCGGATCGAGATCGATCCGGAGGGCCGGGTGATCGCTATGAGCGTCACGTCTGTGTTTTCGGGTAAAGAGGCTCGGACGGCTCTGGCCTGGGATTTGATGAGGTCGTTGGTGCGGACGTTCTACAGCACTACCACAGATGAAGGGCGTATAGCGTCTCAGGTTGCTGGTCTGTGGAAATCGTGGGGCGGGCCAATGATCGAGTTGGTGGTGGATGACTTGTCGGTGTCATGCGATACCGAGTTCCTGCAGGAGATGGCTGAGCTGCTTGTTGATCGGTCGGACTGGGAGGCGACATGTATTGCGGGAGGTGGTGCCTGATGGAGTCGGTCACGGATCGTCCACAACCTCGAGGTTCAGGTCCGGTTCCGACTGCCTCCCTTGCACCTATCAGCAGGCGGTGACGATCAGTACGAGGCTTCCACCAACGACAGCGGCACCTACGTTTGGTTAAGACCTCCCTCAGCCCGAAGTCCGTGCGGTTGTCTCTCCGCCGGTGCGGATCAGGCCTACATGCCGAGAGCCGTCTTCGGCTCCTTCGCGGTCAACTCAGACCACTGACTAGGTGTTACCTGGGTATTCGGACTCGAGGTAGGCTGCAAAACCCGTACATCGGTTCGATTCCGGTCGTCGCCTCCAGAGCCGAACTCAGCCTCCTAAGAGGCGACCCAACACGTGTCGACCCGTGGCCGTGGTCCCGTCGGCGGCGATGGCATTGCGGCTGGCCTCGATCTCACGATCGAGGGCACGGCGGCATTCGACCACCACATCGCGCTGAGCGAAGACGTCAGGCGAGCCGTCCGCCAGCAGATGTCCTAGCTCGAGCTGCGCCGTGTGCAGCTCCTCCAGACAACGGGCCGCGCCTGCTCCCCACGCCTTACGCATCTTGAGCACGGCCTTCTTGCGGTCGCGTTTGGTTCGGAGATCGTCGACATCATCGGCGCGGACGCCCGCTGGCTGGTGCATGCGCAGGGCTTCGACAACGGCGGGATCCACTCTGG
>CAYWRD010000209.1:0-2565 GCA_964460675.1 uncultured Nitrosopumilaceae archaeon | reverse complement strand
CGATCGTGAGACACCCGCGGTCGGCTCTGGTCAGCAGGTCGTCGTGCGTGCTCTGTTCCATCGGTGGCCGATCCTTCAGGTGTCCTGGAGGCGGTCGTGGCACATCAGCACCCACCGTTCGAACGAGCCGCCGTCGCGGTTACGGACGCGGACCGCGTGGGCGTCGGTCAACTCCCGCTGCTGACCGCAGAAGCACGGCCGGTCCCCGACGAGCGTCGGGCCATCGGGGTTCGACGGTGCCGTCCCCAGCACTTCTGCGTCATTCAGAACGACGGTCATGGTCACTTGTCCGACGAGCCGCGTGGTCACCACCATAACGGCACTGTCGACGCGGAGAACGGCGAGTTCGGGATCGAGGGGGTCGGGTGCCTGGGTATGCGCAACTGACGGAGTCTCCTTCGCCACGACACGGATACACCGCCATGGCTGTAGGCCGTCGGTCCGGAGATCGGACCGGCCGTCACCCTTCCACGCACATGCCCGGACCGCGTTCGCGTGGTCCGGTCTTCGTTTGGTACGGGAGTTCATCGCTGGGTTCGGAGTCGTGGGAGGTCGCGCTGCAAGGCGACGAACACGCGTGCATCGTGCCGTTGATCGCCGATCTGTAGGGCGCTTCGGCGTGTTCCTTCTTCGGCGAGTCCGAGGCGCTCGGCGACCTTCTGGCTGGGGGTGTTGGCTGTGGAGACCACGATCTCGATCCGCTGCAGTCGCATGTGCTGGAGTCCGTGGATCAGCACCATGCGGGCGGCGCGCGTGGCCAGTCCTCGGCCGGTGGCGTCCGCGCGCAGCCAGTATCCCAGCTTGGCGGTGCGGTGGTGTTCGTCGATGCGGTTGATCGAGCATGTGCCGCAGAACCTGGTGCCTCGCCGGTCGCAGATGGCGAAGGAGCGTTCGGCGCCGGACTCGACCCGGTCGATGAACTCTTCGACCTGTTGGGGGGCGATCTCGCCTTCGGCCCAGTGCATCCATGGTCGGAGGTGCTGGAGGGATGACCGGACCGCGGCGAGCACGGCTGGGGCGTCCTGACGTCTCACGGGTCGGACCGTCAGGTCGTCTTCGACGAGAACGTGTGCTGATGCTTCGGGCCATCCAGCGGAGGTGGTGGGGTCGTGCTCGCTGCTTGCGGTCATCCGGGTTCCCTTCAGGAGGTTGCTCGGAGGTAGGTGTGCCCATGACAGCTGCCGCAACGATGAGCGCGACCCGCCGTAGGTGCCCGCCGGGGGCGGGTCCGTCTGCCAGCCGTGCCGTCGTCATCAGCTTCGAGGCTGCCAGGCTGACCTGCCGCACGCATCGGGGCAGACCCGGGAACCGGGATGGGGGCCAGCCCCGATCCCTCGCCCGGGCGACGAACGACAGAGCGGACACGATCCGTTGACAGATCCGGTGAGCCTTGCGTATCCACGTATGCAACTCGACGCGGCTGGGAGTCTGGATGGTGCGCCCCGAACGTGATGTGATCGTGGTGGGGGCGCGTTGTGCGGGTGCGCCGTTGGCGATGCTGCTGGCCCGCCGTGGTCACGATGTCCTGTTGGTGGATCGGGTCACGTTCCCGAAGGACACGATCTCGACGCTGTACATCCACCGGCCCGGGGCGGTCCTGCTGGAGCAGTGGGAGCTGCTTGAGGAGCTGGTCGAGTCCGGCTGCCCCACGATCGACCGGGGGCGCTGGCACCTCGAGGACGTGGAGCTGGCCGGCAGGCTGCCGGAGTACGAGGGTGGGGTGGACACGCTCGCCCCTCGACGTCGGATACTGGATCACCTGCTGGTCGAGACCGCGGCCGAGGCCGGTGCCGAAGTCGCCGAGGCGGTCGGTGTGCGTGACGTGATCTGGGACGACGGCCGGGTGGTCGGGGTTCGGGTGCGTGACCACGGGACCGAGTACGACCTGCATGCCCGGCTCGTGGTGGGCGCCGACGGGATGCGCTCGACCGTGGCCCGCCAGGTGGACGCGCCGGTGGTGCGGGAGGAACCCGACCGCACCTGCTCGTACTACGCGATCTGGGACATGCCCGACGTCAGGAGCGAGGTCGAAGGGTTCTTCGGTGACGGGATCGCCGCCGGGCGCTTCCCGACCCATGACGGACACACGCTGGTCGGGCTGGTCTGGCCGCAGCACGCCGCCGATGAGGTCCGCCGCGATCTGGAGGGCAGCTACCAGCGGGGGCTACGCGAGTTCCCCGAGTTGGCGGAGCAGGTCGCGACCGGCCGGCAGGTCGAACGGATCGTCGGGATGCGCACCGTGCCCAACGTGGTGCGCCGCTCGCACGGGCCCGGTTGGGCGCTGGCTGGCGACGCCGGCTACGTCAAGGACCCGGTCACCGCCCATGGCATCACCGATGCGTTCCATGATGCCCAGGGGCTGGCCGACGCGATCGACGTCGGCCTGCGCGGCCAACGTGACCTCGACCGGGCGCTGGCCGACCATCAGCGACGCCGGGACGAGGCGGCCGCGCCGTACTTCGAGTGGACCGTCCGCACCGCCAGCCTACGACCACTGCAGCCACGGACCCGGCGCCTGTTCCAGGCCATCGCGGTCAACGACCGTGCCACCACCGAGTTCTTCGG
>CAYWRD010000208.1:0-2578 GCA_964460675.1 uncultured Nitrosopumilaceae archaeon | reverse complement strand
ACAACTTTTTATTTTAATTAAATAATTCCAGTACTTCTTGTGAATGTCCTTTGGGCTTTACCTTGGGAAATACTTTGAATACTTTGCCTTTCTCATCTACCAAAAACGTACTTCTGTTGACTCCCATGTATTCACGTCCCATGAACTTTTTCTTTCCCCACACTCCAAACTGTTCAGACACTTTGTGATCTGTGTCAGCTAAAAGAGTATAAGGAATGTTCATCTTGTCGCAGAATTTTTTATGAGAATCTACATCATCTGGACTTATTCCGATAATTTCAATTCCTTTGTTTTTGAATTTTTTATAATCTTTTGAGAATTCGTCAGCTTCTGTCGTGCAACCTGGAGTAAAGTCTTTTGGATAAAAGTAAATCACATGTTTTTTTCCTTTAAGATCACTTGACTTTACTTTTTTTCCTTCTTCATCGTTTAATTCAAAACTTGGAACCTTTTCGCCTTCACTAATCATGTTATCATGCCTATTGTTTTACTGATTAATCACTTTTTCATATTGATTGGTAAAAAACCTAGTCCGAATGTTTTATATGGAAATTGGCGGAGCCCAAGTTAATGGTTAACCCAAGAGCATGGCTTGCAGAAGCAATATCGACTTATGGGTTGGTATTCTTTGGACCACTGTCTGTAATTTTAGCCATTTCTGCTTTTGGAGAAGAGCTAACCACAATGTCTGTTTTGTTTATCTCGCTTGGACACGGTGGTGCAATAGCTTTCATGGTTTATGCATTTGGACACATATCAGGTGCGCACATCAATCCTGCAGTTACTATTCCGATGATTATTACAAAAAAACTAGGTGTTGCAGACGGTGTTGGGTATATTATTTCACAATTAATTGGTGCAGTCGCTGCAGCTGGCACTCTCAAAGTAATTTTGCCTGAAATAGGAGGTAAAGTAAACTTTGCAACTCAGGGAGGACCAAGCGATTTGATCAATAATAGTATCAGCTCAGGATTCCTAGTAGAGGCAGTTCTGACATTTTTCTTAGTCGTTACAATCTTTATGGTGGCAGTGCACAAAAAAGCAGCCCCAGGCATTCATGGATTTAGTATTGGTGGAATGATCTTTCTAGTCCACTTGGTAGGTGTACCACTTACTGGTGCATCAGTCAATCCAGCTAGAACATTTGGTCCAGCACTAATCTCTGGGTTCTGGGAGTTCCATTGGCTGTATTGGGCAGCACCCATAGTAGGTGGAATTATTGCTGGCTTGTTGATGAATTACATTTACGTCAACAAGGCAGAAAAAGAAGCATAGTCCATACTCTTGGATTTTATTAAAAACACAAAACTATTCTTAATTTCAGTGATTCTGTTATTGTTTGGAGGAACAATCATTCTATTTGATTATCCCCAACTACACTACTTGGATAACTTGGGAATAGAATACCAAAGACTAGATCCTGAACAAATGGCAATACACCAACGACTACAGATAGAATTTGCAGCAGGGATTGGAATTTTGGCAACTGGTGGGCTGGTTTTTCTTTTATCTGTATTTAGAAAGACAAATTCTGAATAATCGTAATCCACATTAAGCCAAAATTAATTATTGTTTTTACATGAGTAGTGATGAATTATATGATAATTTTGTCTCAGAGTCTGAGAACCTCAAAAAGAAAATATCAGACATGCAAAAAAAATCTGAGAAATTCTCCATACCTGAGATAGTATCAGTATACTATCAGATAATGAATGTAAATTCAATACTAGAAATTCTAAAACAAAACAACAAAGAAAACAATCTTGCACAAAAAATTGCATCTGCTGAGCAAGAAATTAAAAAAAATTTTGACAACTCTTTGCACCCTTTGATTTTATCACAACTAAATGAAACAATTCAAGAATACATGAATACACTAAAGGCAAACAAGGAAAAACCAAAAACTAAAGATACAATTCAACAGGATGCAAAACTCTATGAAGAATTACGTGAGTATATGAGTACCAAAGAGTTTGTTGAACAATACGATAAAGGAATAAAATGATCACTACACTGGAAAAAACACTAAACTATTTGAAAAAAGAATTTGTAAAATCATATGATGGCTCTAGCCACATTCAAGAAATAATACCTCAAAATACTGGTGATTTATTTCCAATTAATCCAGAGCATTTGAATTCACTTCACTTGTTTGCAAAAAATAATCCCATCTACTACAACTCTTTTGTTCAATCAATTGATGGTGTTTTGTGTGTAGTCTATGAGGGTGATATCAACCAGTACTGGCTTGGAAGCATCCAACACAAAAATAGCAAAGCTCCATTTTCGCCTACGTGGATTGTATCTGCATATTCTGTAGCTTTGCAGGCAAAGGAACTAGGGTTTTGTGATGTGGTAGATATTGGTTCAGGGGATGGTCGAATTGCATACTGTGCAAAAATTCTTGGCTTGAATGCACATTCTCTTGAAATAGACTCTGATCTTGTAGATCTTCAAAAATCAATATGTGAGAAATTAGTTGATTTCAAACCAGTCTGCTGTGATGCTACTGCTCGCCGTGGCGGCTGGGTGCCAGAGCTGCGGCCGGCCCGGAGGCGGCAGCCGGAAGTCTCCTGCA
>CAYWRD010000207.1:672-2586 GCA_964460675.1 uncultured Nitrosopumilaceae archaeon | reverse complement strand
CACGTCCCTCGAGGAGCACCTCGAGGTGCTCCACCAGGAGATCGGTCTCCAGGCTGTGGGGGTGGTCCACGTTCACCTGGCGCCGCTCCACCATGGTCAGGTGCGAGAGATCCCGGTAGTACGCGTCGTGGGGGATGACGGCGGTCGTGTCGGAGCCCAGGAGCCGAACCACCTCTTGCACCACCGCGGACTTGCCCGACGCGCTGCCGCCTGCCACGCCCAGGACCAGCGAGGGTCTGGTCTCGCGACCCTCCCCGGCGCTCATGGCGATCGGTCATCCCCGGACCGCTCGTCCCGACGCTCGCCCCGCGCTCCCGTCGACCGGCGCATCCGGAAGGCGTGGACGACGGTGGGCACGTCGACCCGCCATTCGGGGAGGAGAAGCCCGATGGCCACGGCCTCCACGTTCGTGAGGACGGCCCAGGCCAGCGCCCACGGCACCGCCCTCCCGTCGCCGCTCCAGATCGTGTAGAGCGCGACGGAGCCGACGACGAGCCATCCGATCTTCGCCGCCCGGGTGTGATAGCTGGGGAGCTTCCGGAACCGGGTCACACTCGTCAGCGCGGAGACGATCCATATCCCCGCTGTGGCGGCCAGCCATCCCGCTTCCGACGTGATCACCTCGGGCTCGAGCCACCAGAACGAGAGCGCGACCGCGCTGTACATGAGTATGTCGGCGGCGCTGTCGAGCGGGGGTCCCAGCTCGGTCCGTTGATCGAGGGCGACGGCGAGCTTGCCGTCCAGCCAGTCGGTGAAGAGGAGTGCGATCAGCAGCACGACGAACGCGGTTCGATCGCCCCGCCACCCGAGCCACGCCAGTGGCACCACGCCCAGGAGCCGCAATCCGCTGAGGACGTTCGGAACGGTCCAGATCCGCTCTTTGCCCGTCCTGGTCATGGCGTCGAGAACCACAGGATCCGGGTGAGCAGAAAGAAGACCGGAGCCGTTGCCGTGAGGCTGTCGAAGCGGTCGAGCACGCCCCCGTGGCCCGGCAGGAGCGTCCCGGCATCCTTGAGCCCCGCGCGGCGCTTGAGGGCGGACGCGGCCAGGTCTCCGGCGACGCCGACCAGACCGATGCTGAGGCCGAAGCCCAGGGACCAGAGCCAGGCCGGCAGCGTCGGGTCGAGGCCAGCGGACGGATCGACGACGGGGGGCTGGGCGCGTCCCCAGCTCGTGAGCGTCGGACACAGGACCAGAGCCGCCCCGGCCGTCGTGGCCAGCCCACCGAGGAGGCCCTCCCACGTCTTCCTGGGGGACAGGACCGGCGCGAGAGGACGCGACCCGAAGGCCCGACCCCACCACGATTGCGCCATGTCGTTGAGCTCCGTGAGGATGATCAGGAGGAGGAGCCAGCCCATCTCGCTCTCGGCGTTGTGCACGGGCGTGGGGAGCGCAGCGACGCCGTACACATACGCCGGACCGATCATAGCGATGAGAATCGGGTAATGCGCCATGGGTCGACGGGCCAGGATGCCGGAAAGCAGCCCCGTCCGCACCGCGACCTCCCACACCAGGATCGCGACGACGGCCAGCGGGAGAGCTCGGGTGAATACCGTCACCCCGTCGACCCAGGCCCACAGGTAGAGCAGCGCTCCGGCTACCGCCATGACGGGCAGGAGACCGGTGCGGTCGACGAGCCGGAGCGTCTCGACGAGGAGGAGGAACGACACGAGCGCCGCGATGAGGAGAGCACCGATCCGGCCCGATGCAAGGACCACCAGGAGGACGCCGAAGAGGGCCCACCACGTGCCCACGCTCAGCCACGCCCGTCGTGTCTCGTCGTCCGGTCGACGGCGCTCGGCCATCCAACGAAGCCCGGCCGCTGCCCCGAGGACCGCGGCCACCGCAACCAGGACGGCGAGCCCGCCCTCCGAGAGGCCGAGGAGCCGGGACAAGGCCTGGACCGTCACCCGC
>CAYWRD010000207.1:0-662 GCA_964460675.1 uncultured Nitrosopumilaceae archaeon | reverse complement strand
AGCCTGCCGCCCTGCCCGTCCCATGCTCCCCCGGAGGCGTCATGAGCGACGAGCAGCGGCCGCGCCGGCCGGCGTCATCCAGGGCGAGGACCATCATCGCCGTCGTCACGGGGCTGGTATCGGTTTCGGTGGCGTGGTGGGGCTGGGGGCGTCTCTCGGCTGACGACCGGCGACTCGCCGTCGTGAGGGCCGAGGCTCCCGCGGCGCCCCTCCGGCTCGACGGGACCATCCGGATCCTCGCCTGGAACATCGCCCACGGCCGCGGCGACACCGAGCAGGGCGTCCTCCAGAACTGGATGGGGGGCTCGGCCGCCGAGCGACTCGATCGCCTGGAGCAGATGGTCGAGGTGCTTCGCCGGGTCGACGCCGACGTGGTGATCCTCAACGAGGTGGACTTCGACGCCGGGTGGTCCGGAGGAATCAATCAGGCGGCCTTCCTGGCACGGGGCGCGCGGTATCCCCATCGGGTCGAGCAGCGGAACTTCGACTTCCGCGTCCCCTTCGAGAGCTGGGCGTTCGGCAACGCCCTGCTCAGCCGCTTCCCCGTCAGCGACGTCCGCTGGATCGAGCTGCCCGACCACTCCCGGCTCGAAGACCTCGTCATCGGCTCCAAGGAAGCCGCCCTCGTGCGTCTCAGAGTGGGGACCGATTCCCTCTCGATC
>CAYWRD010000206.1:978-2591 GCA_964460675.1 uncultured Nitrosopumilaceae archaeon | reverse complement strand
GAGGCGCGGCAGCGGCTTCTGTCCATGTGGGACGGGCTCGAGGCGGCGCTCGAGGCGGCCACCGGCTCTGCGAGCCGCGACGGCCCATGACTCCCCGATCCGGGCCCCCGCGGCTCGCGGTCTGGATGCTCCGGTGGCTGATCCCGGCCGAGCTGGTCGAGGCCGTGGAGGGCGATCTCCGGGAGCGGTATTCGAGACGGCGAGGGACGGACGGGCGCCGTGCGGCCGACTGGTGGGCGTGGCGTCAGGTGTTGGGGAGCCGCCCGCTGCAGGTGCGGCGGGCGGTACGCGAATTGGAGACGGCCCAATCGATGAGGACGGGAAGCACGAAGGAGACGGGAGGGACGATGACGACCGGAGGGACGATGAAGACGGAAGGGACGATGACCAGCGGGGGATGGGCAGAGGATCTTCGCGGCGTGATGCGGAGCGTGCGACACCGACCGGCCATCGCGGCCGCCGTGTCGGCCACCGTGGCGGTGGCCGTGGGGGTGACGACGGCGGTCTTCAGCGTGGTCAACGGCGTCCTTTTGCGACCCCTCGACGTCCCCGAGTCCGATCGACTGGTGGCGGCATGGCAGACCAACCCCGAGTGGGCCGACCACTCCAGCCTGATGCTGCGGAACTTCGCCAGGCGCTTTCCCTTGTCCGTCCCGACGTTCAACGATTGGCAGGCGGCCAACACCGGCTTCGAGTCCGTGGGCATCGTCGGTAACGAGAGTCGGACGTGGCAGGGGCCGGAACGGGCCGAGAACGTCTCGGGGTTGGTCGCCACCCACGGCATCTTCGACGCCCTCCGGGTGTCGCCCGCCATGGGCCGCGCCCTGGGGGCCGAGGACGACCGACCGGGCGCGCCGGCGGTGGTCGTGCTGAGCCACGGCTTCTGGCAGGACCGGCTCGGTGGCGATCCGAACGTGCTGGGCAGGACCCTCACCCTCGACCGGATGCCCCACACCGTGATCGGCGTCATGCCGCCGGACTTCGCCGTTCCCGGGTACGAGGGTGCCGAGCTGTGGACGTCGCTTCCCGAGGATCGCAAGACCGGGGAGCGGGACAGCCAGTCGTTCACCGCCATCGGCCGGCTGAAGCCCGGTGCCACCATCGCCTCCCTGGACGCCGACCTGGAGGCGCTCCAGGACCGCCTCTCGGAGCTGTATCCCGACGAGCAGCAGGATTTCGGCGCGAACGTCGAAGGCCTCCTGGAGGCCGAGGTCGGGGACGTCGGCACCACCCTCTGGTTCCTCCTGGGCGCCGTGGGCTTCGTGCTGGCCATCGCCTGCGTCAACATCGCGAACATGCTGAGCGTGACGGGGCTCACCCGCCGACGTGAGCTGGCGGTGCGGGCGGCCCTCGGTGCGGGCCGACGGCGGCTGGTTCGAGGGCTCCTGGTGGAGAGCGCCGCCCTGGCGCTGCTCGGTGGGCTGGTCGGGGTCGTTCTGGCGTGGGCGGCGCTCCCGACGCTGATCGCCGTGCTCCCGCCCTCGCTGCCACGGGCCGAGAGCGTGACGGTGGACGGCACCGTTCTCCTCTTCGGCGTGGTTCTGACCACGGTGACCGCGGTGGCGGTGGGGATCCTGCCCGCACTCCGAGCTTCGAGGGTCGATCCGGGCCGC
>CAYWRD010000206.1:0-968 GCA_964460675.1 uncultured Nitrosopumilaceae archaeon | reverse complement strand
CGGTGACCGGAGGCCCGGGAGGGCGGGCGCGTGCCGCCCTGGTGGTGGCCGAGGTGGCGCTCGCCTTCACGCTCCTGGTAGGTGCGGGGCTTCTGGGCCGGAGCTACATGAATCTGTGGACCGAGGATCGGGGCTTTCCGACGGAGGGCCTGGCGGTGGTGTCGGTCCAGCCCGACGTATCGGCGTACGAGGACGAGGAGGCCAAGAACGTCGCCCGGAGGGAGTTCTCCGGGACCTTGCGTGAGCGGCTGAGTACGCTCCCGGGTGTGCAGGTCAGCGCCAGCAACCAGGTACCGCTGTCGGGCTCGACGTCGACGACCTCCCTCGACATCGAGCTCGCGGACCGGAGCGTCGAGGAAGAAATCAGCGTTCTCCGCACGGTGGCCCTCCCCGACTACCTGCAGGTCATGGGGATCCCCCTGCTGGAGGGCCGTGGCCTCGACGAAGGAGACGTCGAGGGGGCTGAGCGGGTCGCGGTGGTCAACCGGACGTTGGCCGACGCCTTCTGGCCGGGCGAGTCGGCGATCGGCCGTCGCATCGGCGACGCCGACAGCGACGAATGGCGGACCGTTGTCGGCGTCGCCGGAGACGTCCGCCACCAGTCCCTGCGGGAGCCCCCCCAGCCGAAGATCTACATCCCGGCGGCCCAGACCGGACGGATCCCCGGCCAGTGGGTGGTCCGGGCCGACGATCCCGCCGCGGCCGTCGCCCGGATCCGGGGGATCGTCACCGAGCTCTCACCCACGACGCCGGTGGGACGGGAGCTGATCCTGGACGAGCGCATCGCCCAGTCCGTCGCGCTGCCCCGCTTCCGGACCCTCTTCGTGCTCGGCCTGGCGGGGCTGGCCACCGTCCTCGCCCTCCTCGGCGTCTATGGGGTGGTGGCGTTCTCGGTCTCGCAGCGCACCCGCGAGGTGGCCCTGCGCATGGCGCTGGGTGCCCGCACGAGCGAGGTCGTGGGTTCGACG
>CAYWRD010000205.1:0-2618 GCA_964460675.1 uncultured Nitrosopumilaceae archaeon | reverse complement strand
TCTGGGAGGTCTTCTTCCTGGTGCCCGTGGGTCGGGCCGGCCCCGACGACGTGGTCGGTGCCGAAGCCTTCGAAGAGACCTTCCACGAGCTGTACGACCTGTCGAAGACGGTGTCCTTCGACATCAAGGCGACCGCGGCGCCCCACTACAACCGGGTGGTCCTCCAGAGGAAGAAGGCCGAGCGCCGGCAGGGCCTGCGTAACGAGGCCTCCGACGTCTTCACCGACAAGCTCTCCCGCTCGCTCAGCGACGGAGTCGGTCGCGCCCGGGGGGTCAACGACGGCGACGGCTTCCTCTTCGTGTCCCACACCGGTGACCTGTTTCCTTCCGGCTTCCTCCCCCTGGCCGCGGGCAACATCCGCACCCACGACCTCGTCGACGTCTACCGCCACTCGCCGCTCTTCACGAGTCTCCGGGACCGGTCGCTCCTCAAGGGCAAGTGCGGCGTCTGCGAGTTCAAGCCGATATGCGGCGGGAGTCGGTCGAGGGCGTACGCCATCACCGGCGATCCCCTGGAGTCCGAGCCCTTCTGCTCCCACATCCCGAAGCGATGGGCCCGAATGCTGGAGGAAGAGCGGGCCGGCGAGCGCCCGCTGCCCACGGTCGCGACGGCCTGACCCCGAGGACTGCGGCCACGCGGCCGGTCCGTCACCGTACCGCCGCCGGGATCCTCCGCAGGATGGCGATCAGACCCCACGCCAACGCCCCGGCCACGGCGAAGTCGACGATCCCACGCCACGGCGATGGGAAGGACCGGATCACCAGGACGGCCACGACAATCCCGAACGTGGTGAGCCACCCCCGGATGAGCTCACCGCGCTCGGTGCCGACCAGGGCGAGGCCGTACAGCGGCCCGAGAAGCTGGAGGAGACGGCTCTCCCCGCGTAACCGTCGAGCCCGCTTCATCAAATCGGGAATCCATCGCCGGTCCAGGGCGCGAACCCCTTCACCGTAGACGAAGCCCACGGTGAGGAGGACCAACGCGGTCCACTCCAGGGGATCCAGGCCACCCCGGATCGCTTCCAGGCCCCGCCCACCCAGGCGATACACGGCCCAGGCGAACACCGCAGCGACCCCCAGCAGGGCCCAGCAGGCCACCACCTTCGCCGAGGTCGACAGGGCGCTCGAGTCGCCTGTGGACGGTTCGTCGCTCATCGAGCGGTGGCCCCGGTGCGCAGCTCCGAGCCCTCCGGCGAGAGCTGGCGGCCCAGCGAGGCGGCCTCGGCGAGACGGCCCGGCAGTCCCGGCCGGGACCACCAGTTCCCCGCTACGTGCAGCCCCTCCGGGAGCTCGATGGTGCGAAGTCCCTCCCACGAGAGGTCCCACGCCGGCATCCGCTCCCGGGCCACCGAGAGGACCCGGGCGTCGCAGCCCGTGGTCATGCGGAAGTCCCGGACCGCCACCTCGGCGAGCTCGGGGTCATCCATCGCCTCCACCTCGGGGTTCCGCGCACCGCCCAGGTACGCGGTGTACAGGTTCCGGCGCCCGAAGAGGTCGTGGTTGAAGGTGACCCCCGTCAACGACAGATCCTCCTCGCCGAAGGCCACCTTGAATCCCATCCCCCGAAGGTCGGTCCCGGCGTCCAGGTGCACGACCGCGAGGGAATTGTAACGCAGCCCGCCGATCGCCCGCGCGGCGGCGGGAGCGACCGTCTCCAGGAGCCTGGCGGTCACGGGCGCCGGCGTCGTGAGCACCACCTGATCGGCCTCGATCTCCTCGCCGCCCTCCACGCTCACGCGCCACCGGCCGCCCGTCGCGCCGAGGCGATGCACGGCGGCTCCGGTACGGAAGCGACGACCCAGCGCTCCCGCCAGCGCGTCCGGCAGCGCCTGCATCCCGCTGCGAAAGGAGCAGGCCGGCGGTGGCTCGATCCGACCGCCTCGGCGCAGGAGCCGGAGGAGCAGGCTGCGACCGATCCCGAACTCCCGGAGCACGTGGATGAGGGACAGCCCGACGCGCATGTCGGCGGGGTCCGAGGCGTAGAGGCCCCCATACAGCGGCCCGATGACCGTCTGGTACGTCTGTCGGCCGAATTTCCGTGTGAAGAGGTCGGCGACGCTCTCCTCCGGTCGTGCCGCAGCGGTGAAGGGCTCGAGAAGGGCCCGCAGCTTCGCGCCCATGCCAACGACGTCGGATCGGGCGAACCCGGCGACCGAGAAGGGCAGACGGCGGAGACGTCCGTCCCGGTAGATGAGGAGCTCGAGACCCGGCGAGGCCGTCACCAGCTCGGACTCGAGGCCCAGATCCTCGACCACCTGGCGGAACCCGGTGGTCAAACGAGCGCGCTGCGGTCCCCAATCCAGGACGCGGCCGTCCACGGTGTCGCTCCGGATGACTCCGCCGGCACGGGACGTCGCCTCGAGGACGACGACCTCGCCGCCCCTCCGGTGGAGCTCGAATCCGGTAGCGAGGCCCGTGATGCCCCCTCCGGCTACGACGATCACGAGGTGGCTAGCCGCTCCCCTGCGTACGGGCTGGGAGGAAGCTCCCGGTCTCCGTTGGTGCACCAGACACCGTCGTAGGGCGCGCAGCGGCACCGGGCCAGGGGGACGGGTCCCGAGCCGGGTCCGGAAACCAGCCTGGCCACCAGATCGCTCAGAAAGGCGATGAAGCGCCCG
>CAYWRD010000204.1:0-2628 GCA_964460675.1 uncultured Nitrosopumilaceae archaeon | reverse complement strand
CACGATGAAGCACACGGCTTACCTCGTGAACTGCGCCCGGGGGGGAGTGGTGGACGAGGAGGCGCTCTACCACGCGCTCAAGGAGGGCCTCCTGGGGGGCGCCGCGCTGGACGTCTTCGCCTCGGAGCCCCCGGGGGAGAGCCCGCTCTTCGAGCTCCCGAACTTCCACGGGACACCCCACCTGGGCGCGAGCACGGTGGAGGCGCAGGTGCGGGTCGGCGTGACGGCGGCCGAGGACGTGCTCCGGGTGCTCGGGGGCGAGGAACCGGAGAACCCCGTGGTGTGACGTGGCGACGGTCGCCGGGGCGGGGAACCGGAGTACGCCTCGGCGCAACGGGGCGATGGACGCGGGACCCGGGAACCAGAGGACCCCGTGGTTGGATGGGGCGAGGATCGGGGGGCGCGTCACGAGCACCTTCAGGAGGGGGTGGCGCCGAGGCGGCGACGGGCCTTCACGACGACGCTGTAGGTCACCATGGCTGCCCCCACCAGGATGAGCGCCGCCCACCCCCACCCGATCCCGAGGGCGAGGAGCACGAGGCTCGAGAGGTTCACGACGAGGAAGCTCGCGAGGGCGGAGCCGACGATGACGGCGAGGAGCACGCGGTAGGGCTTCATCCCCAGGGTGAGGCCCAGGAGGCTCCCCGCGAGGCCCCCGCTTCCCTGGAGGGGCACGGCGATGTAGAGCACGACGCCGGTGAAGGTGAGGTTCCGCATCCACGGGCGTTCCGCGAGGTCGCGCTCCCACCGCGTCTGCACGCGGGCCAGCATGGGCCCCACCTTGGGGAGCTGGAGGATCCGGTCGTAGTTCCACACGACCACGAGACCCCCCAGGATGTCGAGCCCGAGGATGTAGGTGAAGACGAGCCATCCCGGGTAGCCCCGGTGGAGCAGGGCGGGGATCACGGTCTCCTTGCCAAGCGGCGGCACCGTGTACGCGAGGATCCACCCCAGGAACTCCTGACCTCGGGGTCCGAAGACGAGGAGGGAGCTCCCCAGGAGCAGCGCGCCGAGCACGGGGGGCGCGAACCGCTTGAACCGGTGGGGGAGCCCGAGGGCGTTCGCTTGGGGCATGCCACCCCCCACCTCGTCGCGAGGGGACGTGAACGGAGGGGCCGGCGGGCCCGGTCCCCGCTTCCCCTGGTCCCCTTCGCACCGGTGCCCCGGAAGCCCTAAGGCCCTCGCGGCGCATCCGCCGGCCATGACCCTCGTCGGCGTCCACCACGTCCGCGTGCCCGTGCCCCCCGACGGCCTCGACCGCGCCCGCACCTTCTACGCGCACGTGGGGTTCCGCCAGGTGCCGGCGCCCCCCGGCCGGGAGCGGCGGGGCGCTTGGATGGAGGGCCCCAACGTGCTCCTCCACCTGGCGCCAGAGGACGACTTCGAGCCCCATCGCCACGCCGCGCTCCTCGCGGTCCAGGTGACGGACGCCGAGACCCTCCGACAGGATCTCACGAAGCGCCAGCGGAAGGTGAACGACGCCCCCGCGCTCCCGGGGGGCCGGCGCTTCGTCGCCTACGACCCCTCGGGGAACCGGTTGGAGTTCTTCCAGCGGACCGGGTGACCGGGCTCCGCCTCTAGACATCGTCGAAACGTTCATGAGGCCGTGCTACCTCATCACACGATGGGGGCGCGGTCCGAGGCGACCATGGACGAGTCCAATGGTGCCGCCCTCGTGGTGGCGCTGCTCGTCGCGAGTTCGCTCCTCGTCGTGACGGACCCAGCCGGTCTGCTTGGGTCGGCGACCGAGGAGGAGCATGCGACGACCGACGACCCGGCGGACCGCCGGGCCCCAGCGGAGGCCCCCCGAGACTGGGGCTTCGAGGACGTCACGGAGGCGTCCGGGTTCGACCACGTGGTGGGTGCCAGCCTGGGCGAGGCGGGATCGGAGCTCCAACGCACCGTTGTCGGGGGCCTGAGCGTCGGGGATGTCGACGGGGACGGGTGGCAGGACGTCTTCGTAGCGGACGCGGGCCCGGACAAGCTCTACCGGAACCGCGGCGATGGCACCTTCGAGGACGTGACGGAGGCTGCCGGGGTCGCCGGGGACCCCGACGCGGTCACGACCGCGGGCCTCTTCCTCGACCACGACGGCGACGGCGACGTGGACCTCCTCACCGTTGCCTTCGGGAGCGCCACCCGGTTCTACGTGAACCGGGGCGACGGGACCTTCGAGGAGGCGACCGGAACGGCCGGCGTGGGTCGGACGACGTGGGCCTACGCGGCGGCGGCGGTGGACGTGGACGGGGACGGGGACCTCGACGTGAGCATCGGGAACTACCAGGACCTCGCGACCGAACCGAACTTCTTCGCGAACGCGACCAACGCGGAGAGGGACCTCCTCTACATCAACCAGCTGGCGGAGACCGGGAACGCCACCTTCCGCGAGGAGGGCGAGGCCCGGGGCCTCACCGCCACCCGATGGACCTTCAGCCACGCCTGGGCCGACCACGACCACGACGGCGACCCCGACCTCTACCTCAACGCGGACTTCGGCTGGGACCTCCTCTACGAGAACGACGGCACCGGCAACCTCACCGACGTCACCCAGGAGGCCGGCACCCTCACGAACCGGAACGGCATGGGCGCGGTCTGGGCCGACGCCGACGGCGACCTCGACCTCGACCT
>CAYWRD010000203.1:0-2643 GCA_964460675.1 uncultured Nitrosopumilaceae archaeon | reverse complement strand
CGAGCCCTTGCTCCCGTCGTCGACCGCATCGAGGGTCTGGCGATCACCATCGAGGAGCAGGTTTCCGCGGGGCGTCTCGATGACGCGGCGGCAACGCTGGAGTCGATGTTCGACGAGTTCGGCCGCCTGGAGGCCGAGGCCGGCGTGGTCGCCGAGTCCATCGACGAGCTGGCGAGACAGGACTTCTCCCGTGCCGAGGCGCTGAGCGAATCCGCCCGGAGCCGAACGCTGCTCTTCCTCATTCTGGCGCTCGGGGTGGGCGGAGGCGTCATCGCCTGGACCACGCACGCCCTCACCACCCCGATCTTCAAGCTGCGTCGCGCCATGGCGCGCGTGGCCGACGGGACGCTGGAGACACCGGCCGACCTCCCCTACGGGCGGGAGGACGAGATCGGGGCCCTCTCCCAATCGTTCAAGACCATGACCGAGCGGCTCGACGAGCTGAATCGCGCCAAGGCCGAGTTCCTCGGATTGGCCAGCCACGAGCTGAAGACGCCGCTGAACGTCATATCGGCCTACGCCGAGCTCCTCGAAGACGGCCTGAGCGACGAGTCGACCGAACGGAACCGATCCATGATCACGGCGGTGTTCGAGCAGGCCGAGATCATGGCTCAGCGCGTGAGTCGTCTGATGGACATCAGCCGACTCGACGCCGGAACGTACAAGCTGGCTCCGGAGCCCATCCGGGTGGAGGACCTGGTCAACGGCGTGGTCTCGATGCTGGAGCGTCTGGCAGAAGACAAGGACATCGAGATGCAGGTCCGTCTGGCCGACTCCGTGCCGGAGTCGGTGACGGTGGACGTGGACGTCGTCCGCGAGGAGGTGCTGGGCAACCTGGTGTCGAACGCGCTCCGCTTCACTCCCGAGGGCGGCCGCATCGCCATCGACGTCGAGGGGCGCGAGGGCGGTGTCGACATCACCGTCACGGACTCGGGATCGGGGATCCCCGAGGAGCACCGGGCACACATCTTCGACAAGCACTACACCAGTGACCGGACGCGGACGGTGGGGTCGGGGTTGGGGCTGGCCATCGCCAAGGAGATGGTCGAGCTCCACGGGGGGCTCATCACGTTGGAAGACGCCCCTCCGGGCTGGGGAGCTCGGTTCCGTGTAGCGCTCCCCTTGATTCCAGCCACCGCCGACCTCGAGGTGCCGCCGGTCGTGAGCTCGGCGGAGGCCGAACCGTCTGCCGCCGAGGGCTCCGCCGCCGGACCCTGACCTGCCCCGGCGGCCATCGTCGACGATTGTCCGCGTCGTGCTCGGGACCGTAAGATGGGACCGCAGAATCGATGCTCCCCTCCGGAGGTTTCATGCGGTCCTTTCGTTGGACGAACCGATGCCACGCGTCGTTCGGCCACCTAACGGTCGCGCTGTCCTGGGCCCTCCTGGCGCCGCTGACGGCGGCGCCGACCCAGATCGCGGGTCAGGACGCGCAGGCGGCGGACGGCCCCGACCTGGAAGCCGGTCGCTCCCACTATATGGCGAACTGCGCACGCTGCCATGGCGTGGAGGGCGGTGGCGGTGAAGGGCCCCCGCTGGCCAGATCGACCCTGCCGCGAGCGCCCAGCGACGCCGCGCTCGTGCGTCTCATGGTCGGCGGCATCGACGGATCGGCGATGGGTGGGGTGTGGTGGCTCACCCGGGACGACCTGCAGAACCTGGCCGGATACGTCCGGTCGCTGGCGCCCGAGGGAGCCGAGGACGTGGACCACCTGCCCGGGGATCCGTCCCGTGGAAGAGCGGTGTTCGAGGAATCGGGCTGCGATCGTTGCCACACCGTCGGGGGCTTCGGGACCGCGCGCGGTCCCGACCTCACCCATGTCGGCCGCCGCCGAGGAGTGGGCTATCTCCGTGAGGCCATCGTCGACCCGGCCGCCGCCCTCCCCAGCGGGCTCACCGCCATGCCCAGGGATTTCGTCGACTACCTCGTGGTGCGGACCGTAACCGACGACGGAGTGGCCGTCCGAGGCATGCGCATGAACGAGGACACCTACACCATCCAGATCAAGGACGCCCGCGGCGTGACCCATTCCTTCTACAAGCCGGAGCTGCAGCTTCTGGAGCGTGAGTTCGACCGCAGCCTCATGCAGAGCTACGCCGACAGGCTCACCGAAGCGGAGATGGACGATCTGTTGGCGTACCTCGCCAGCCTGACGGGCACGGATGCGAGGGGCGTGTCGTGAGGGGCACGGGCGGGGGTCGCGTGGGACTCGGCCGGACGATCTCGAGCCCTCTCCGGGGGGCGGCTGCGACGATCGGAGCCTCCGCCATCGCCCTGGCGATGGCGCTGACCGCGAGCCCGGCGTCGGCTCAGGACGAGGCCGCGGCGTCCGCCCAGGGCGAGAGCTCCGCCATGGCCCTCACCGACGTTCCCTACGAACGGATGGTGAACGCGGCCGACGAGCCCTGGAACTGGTTCACCTACTCCGGTAGCTACGCGGCGGAGCGGTTCTCGGCCCTCGATGAGATCGACACGGAGAACGTCGCCGACCTGAGGGTGGAGTGGGTCTATCAGACGAGCCCGGGCCTGGTGGAGACGACACCGGTGGTCGTGGACGGCGTCATGTACCTGACCGAGCCGCCGAGCACGGTGGCGGCGCTGGACGCCCGCACCGGCCGGAGGCTGTGGCGTTGGCTGGGCAA
>CAYWRD010000202.1:1030-2645 GCA_964460675.1 uncultured Nitrosopumilaceae archaeon | reverse complement strand
CGGGAACGTGACCCGGGTCACGATGAGCACGAGGGGGTCCCCCTCCTCCTTGCGGGCCCGCTCCCCACGAGCGTAGGCTGGAATCAGCCATTCGGCGGAGGCCTCGGAAGGGGGGTGGGCGGCCGTCGGTTGGCGCAGTGATTGGACGGCATCGATCCGTCTCGCTCCGAAGACCCCAGCGCCCCAGCCTCCATGTCTCGCCGCCCCACTCCATTCCTGGCCGGGATCGCTCTGTGCGCAGCAGGCGCCCTCGGCTCCTGCACGGATCGCTCGAGCCCCGTCGGACCGGCTTTCGCCGTGGAGCTGGAGGTCACCTTCGAGATCGCGGACCCCTGGGCCGACCTCTTCGATCCGGACGAGGTCGACCGGGTGCGCGCCGTGGCGGTCGGCTCCGCAAGCGGTGACACCATCGGATCGCTGGCAGCCGACTGGGACCCTGGGGAGGACGTCTGGTCGGTGGCGCTCGACGCCAGCTCTCCGGGTGGCGGGGGGGCGGAGGCGGTGGTGTACGTCGAGCTCATCGGCGGCGCCGGGGTGGAGTGGAGCGGCCGGGCCGACATCGGCCGCGTCTCCGTGACGCCGGCATCGGTGGAGCTGAGGCTCCATCGCGGCCCGGTGGCGAATCTCGACGTCACCGGGGTCGCGGTCACGGACGCTCCGGGGGCGCTGGACGAGGGGGCGTCGGCTCAGCTCGGCGTGGACGTGGACGGAATCGATCCGGGGGCTCTCGACGACGTGAAGGTCTACTGGTCGTCCAGCGATCCCGGGGTGGCGACGGTCGGCGCCGACGGCCTGGTGACCGGGGTCCTGCCGGGTAGCGCGTCGATCCTCGCCGTCGCCGGTCCTGCCGGCGACACCGCGGTCATCGAAGTCGAGGTGGTGCCGGTCGACGTCCTTCTCGATCCTCCGACGGCGACCCTGACGAGCGTCGCCGAGCGAGTGGAGCTGCAGGCGGCCGTGATCGACGTCCGGGGAGACACCATCGACGGCTTCGGCCTCCTCTGGGCATCCACGGACACTGCGGTTCTGGAGCCCGTCGACTCCGGTGTCTTCGAGGCCGCCGGGCCGGGCAGCGCGGAGGTCGTGACCCGGGTCCTCGGCGTCGACGGGGTCGAAGGTCGGGCGACCGTGGACGTCGATCAGGTGGTGGCGGCGGTCACCGTGACGCCGTCGGATTCGGTGGCCCTCGGGCCCGGCACCACCGTCCAGTTCCGGGCCGAGGCCGTCGACGCCAACGGACATCCCGTCGCCGGCGCGACCTTCACCTGGAGCTCGTCGGACGAGGCGGTGGCGTCCATCGACGCGACCGGGCTGGCGTCCACTCTGGGGCAGGGCATCACCTCGATCCGGGCGGAGGTCGAGGGCGTGTCGGGCGCCACCGACCTTACGGTGCTCACGACCCCCGGCTTCTCCCGCGTGTGGGTCGGGGGAGATCCCGACGGGGCCCGGGACTGGGCGAACCAGGAGAACTGGCTGCCCCGGCTGGTCCCGACCGTCGTGGATACCGTGCTGGTGGAAGCGTCGGCGGTGGACCAGCCTCGACTCCCGGCGGACTGGAGCGTCGCCGGTCTGGTGGTCGAGGACGGCGCCTCCGTGGACCTGGAGGGCTTCACCC
>CAYWRD010000202.1:0-1020 GCA_964460675.1 uncultured Nitrosopumilaceae archaeon | reverse complement strand
GCAGCACCATCCAGGGCCCCGGTACCGTGCGGATGATCGGCTCCGGCGCGTCGATCCGGGGGGCGGTCCCCGCTCTGGTCGTGAACGGATCGCTTCTCGTGACCGGTCCGTTGGACGTGACGGGTGACCTCACCGTCTCGGAGGTCGGATCGGGACTCGACGTCGGCGCCCAAACCGTGTCCGTCACGGGCGCCATGCGAATCCAGGAAGGCGCCACGCTGACCATGGGCGATCCGGCCGCGGCGGTGGACGTCGACGGCGACGCGGTCTTCGACGGGGCCTCGACCCTCGGGCTCCTCACCGACGGAGAGCTGAGGGTCGGAGGCAACTTCACCGCCTGGACCAGCGAGCCCGAAAGCTTCGCTCCCACGGGTGGCCATCGGACGGTGCTCGACGGGGCCGTCGTCCAGACCGTCTACCTGCACTTCAACGGTCCGGGCCAGGCCCGCTTCCAGGAGCTCGAGGTGGACAACCCCGGTGGGGTGAGCCTCCGGTCGACCGTCCGGGTCACCGACGACGTCACGCTCACCGCGGGCACGCTGGAGGGGGCCCAGACGGTGGTCATCGGGGGCGATCTGATCGAGGTCGTGGGAGAGAACCAGTACCAGGCCCTGAACACGACCTTCACGGGCTCGCCGGCGCTGCCGGCGTCCGTCCAGACGAACGCGACCTTCACGGGCGCACACACGCTGACGGCGGATCTCGAGGTCCTCGGCAGCGTCACGGTGAGCGGGGCGGGGGCCGCCCTCGACGTGGGCGGGTTCCGGGTGAGCGTCACCGGCGACCTGGGCGTCCGGGATGCCGCGACGCTCGTCATGCAGGACGCGGCCGCCGTCCTCGACGTTGCGGGTGAGGCGTACTTCGACGGCGGACCGACCCTGGGGCTCCTGTCCGGCGGTGAGCTCCGGGTGGGGGGCAGCTTCACGGCGTGGACGAGCGATCCCCTGGGCTTCGCGCCGACCGGCAGCCACCGGACCGTCCTCGACGGCGCCACCGCTCAGGCGCTGTATCTCCATTACA
>CAYWRD010000201.1:0-2654 GCA_964460675.1 uncultured Nitrosopumilaceae archaeon | reverse complement strand
GAGTGAGCCTCGTTGTAAGTGCCAGTATCATGAGTATTGGGGCTCTCCCGAGGGCAAACGTCGCGAAGATGGCCGAGACGGTCGCGGGCGATCCGCCCAGCCACTCTGCGAAGGCCGGCGGGAACTGGACGAGGACCTGTGCTAGGGCCGTGGCTCCCGCCAACGAGCCGAGCTCGGACAGAACGTGAATCGGTGCCGTGGGCTTGCCTCGATCCAACCTGAGATGTCGAAGGAACGGAACAACGGACAAGAGACCGGCACAAAGCGAGAGTGCCGCCAGGTCGGGACCCGAGCCACCCCTGACCACGCCGATCACGAAGACAGCCCGGATGATGTTCTCCAACCCGATCACCCAGGCAACAGACCTGTAGCGGCCAGCGGCAGCGAGCAACCCGCGAACCAACCCCAGCAGCGCAGACGAGGCTCCTATGGCGACGAGGACGAGGGGCCATTGACCAAGAGTCGGAAAGAGGCGAGACGAGGAACCCAGGGCATAGAGAATCGCAAGCACCACCAGCACGAGCAGGCCTATCCGCGCCAGGGCCGTTCTCAGGCCCGCAGTCCCCGAATCAAGGGCGGAACGCCATATGACCCAATGCTGCAGAGGGAAGATGAGCACGGCCACGGACACCGCCCAAATCGACCATGCGACCGAGAAAGCCGCAAAGTCCACGGCGTCATACGTCCGGCTGACGAATATCACCATGGCGTAAGCCGCTAGTCCGTTTACAACGGATGCAACACCAAGCGAGACCGCTTCTGAAGTGGCTTTCCGATCAACTCTCTTGATCATCGCAAACAACCAGAATGGTCTGCGATGACCTTCATGTTGCGGATCTGAGGGCTAAGGAACCCGTTCGAGCCAAGTCGTTTCGACTACTCATGTCGTGTCAGCCGGCACTTCCTCGACACCTGGTTCCGATCCGATCCTGGACCACGACCCAATCGCCGCGAAAACCAGGAAAGCGACCACCACGGCGAGCATGTGAGCAAGGATGCGGTTACCCGAGTCGCCGGTACCGACCCGATAGGCGCCGTCGCGGATGATGGGCAACAAGAGCCACAGGATGGCGAAGCCGACGATGGGAGTCGTCCAAATGCGGGATGCGGGGACCTGGTGCACCATCAGTGCCACTGCAAGGAGGAGGATGCCGACCGACCAGGTGAACAACCAGGCACCTTGACCCAAGGCGATATTCTGAAATGACGCATCCAGGGACTCGGTAAAAGTATCCAGGTTGGTTGCCGCCAGGCCGATCAGCGAGACCAGCATCACAACCAGCATCGCCCGGTCCGCGTACTTAACGACTCGCCAAAGGCGTCCGGACCCTCCGGCTGCCACTGCGAATGTGGCGGCGAGCACGGCCACGAGATTGCCAAAGACCGGCGCCGTCGGGGAGATGGCATCGCCCCCGGGTGCGTTCTGCCACAGGACCACGCCATACCAGAGAGCCGCGACCACGACCGCGGGAGCTGTCATGGCCAGCCGCACCCGCCAGCCCGCCTCGCTTGCTGCGACCGCCACCAGAACAATGGCGGCGACGATCGGCATCTCGGGACGAAACACAAGTGTCGTCGCCAATGCAATGCCGGCGGGCACTGCCCATCTCCACTCTCGTGTCGTTATGGCCAGCCAGCCCGCGGTGATGGCGACGAGCAAGTAGAACGCAACCTCGATGTGGGTGTTGATGTAGAAGGCGTCGTAGACCAAGCGGTTGGAAGACAGGAGAAAGAGGCCTGCGGTCCCCACGAGGATCCAACGGTGGGACCGAATCGAGTCCCTTGTCGCTCTCAAGCACAACCAGATGAAGAACCCAAAACCGGAAACGCCGAACAAGGGGCCGATAGAGGTCAGATAGCGTCGGTCGGTGAGCGACGACAACGCATGGAGCGACGGCAGCCCCATCTGGCGGTTGACCAGATCGGCCGGATGGATCTCACCGAGCGCATCCGGAAACTGCATCTCACCTGCGAATAGGAGATAACGAAGGGAATCCGGGGTCAGTCGGGTGAGGTGAACGGTCCTGGCCACGAGCACAGTGACCGCGGCCACACCCAAGGCGAGGAGAGCCCACAACAGAGTCCGCACATTCCACTGCCGACGAATGAGCGAAACCATCAACCCGACTATCCCGACGATCCCGGTGACTGCGAGACCATCGGCAGGCTCCAATCTCCCTGCGAGCATCAACAGCAGAACGGCCGCCACCAGGTAGACGGAAGCCCCTGCTGGAAGAGCCAGCCACGGCAAGGCGCCATCGAAGTCGCCCCGCAACGCCACCAGAAGAGTCAATCCCGTGGCAACGAGGATCCCGGCGATGCCCAGCTCAGGAATCACGATCTCGGTACCGGGGCGACGGACTCTGACACGATCACGATTCCCTCGGAGGTCTGGGCGAGCCACCAGCGCGCCTCACCTCCGTCTGACAGAATCCAGTAGTCGACCGGCTCCTCTCCATCCTGGAACGATCCGAGAGGCTCGCCGCGAGGAGGGACAGCCGAAAGATCGGCGGAGTCGTAGTCACTCGTCTCGAGCGTGACGTCTGCCAGGCCGCGGGCGAGATCCGCGCTCAACGGAGACTCTTCGGGAACATAGAGGGTCTCACCGGCCAAGGCGTCTCCCAACTCCATGTAGATGCCATACCGCAGATCCA
>CAYWRD010000200.1:0-2664 GCA_964460675.1 uncultured Nitrosopumilaceae archaeon | reverse complement strand
GGCGCGTGTTCCTGGAAGACCCGGAGGTAATGGAGGACCGGCTCCTTCACGGGCTCCGGCAGGCTCCACACCCGGAGGTTGTTCCCCTCGACGATCCCCTGGAGATGACGGACCCGCTCCCCGTGGGGTCCCTGGGCCGACAGTCGGTAACCGAAGAGCTCCACCACGTGTCGCGTCTCCCGGAGCTCCAGGTCTGCCAGCGCCAGGATCCGGTTCCGGAGGTCCCCCACGGCCGGCATATCGAAGGCCCGGCGCAGATGCGCCGAGCTCCCCCCCGAATCGAACGGCGTGACCAGGTGGACGCTGTCGTGGGTCAGCCGGATCAGAGGGGGGCACACGTCCCGGAGGCCGGTGCCCCCGCTGAAGAAGAGCAGACGGGGACCCGACTCCGGATCCTGGCCGGAGGAGGGAGGTGAGGAGGACATGCACCGACGATATCGTACGTTGACGCCGGCGTCGAGGCCGCCGAGACCGGCCGCCGGGAGGAGCGACGACGAAACCTTCCCCGGCGCGCATGGTACGACGAGCTGCACGCTCCGGGTCGTTGCGTGACGGCTCCGTGTGGCCGATCCCTCCGGTCTGACGAGGAGGCCCGATGGCCGAATCGAGTCCCCGTCCCCTCCGTTCTGGTATGCTCCGGAGCGTGCTCGGCCTGACGGCCGTCTCCCTCGTCTTCTACGTTCCCTTTCGTTATGCGACGCGACCGCCCGGGTTCGGCGGAATGCTCGATACGGTCTACGCGCTCCTCTTCCCGCTCTCGATCCTCCTCGCGGTCGCCGCGCTGTGGACGGCCTGGCGTCCCCACCTGCTCGCCGGGCTGGATACGGCATCGGGGTCGGCGGGCCGGTGGATCCTCGGGGCCTATGGCGGGAGCTGGGTCCTCATGGGTCTCATGTGTCTTCCGTCCCTGACCTCCCTGGCGGCCCACTCGCCCGTGGAGGGACTGTTCGCCTCGGTGCACATGACAGCCCAGCACGTCTTCCTGGGCTTCGCCGCCGTGGCGTGTGCCGGCGATCCGGCTGCGGCCCGGGCGCTCCTGGAGGGCGAGAGCGTGCGGGAGGCCCGGGCGGGAGAGGACCAGGGACATGCGGCCGATGCCGCCGGCACGGTCTGAAGACCGGCGCGTCGGGTCGGTCCGGCACAGGGCCACGGCGATAGCCTCCCACCGGGGGGGATGACATGAGCGGGGGCACCGTGTCGGACCGGTCGAGAGGAGGAGCGGGCCGTTGCGGATGTGCGTCCGTGGAGACGGACGCTGCCGACACCTGCTACTGTACGGTGGACGATCTGGTCGACGCCATCAGCCGCAAACACTCCCTCTCGGTCCTCAACTTCGTGGGCTCCCACGGGCCCGTTCGATTCGGCGACCTGGAGGAGGGCCTCTCGGGGATCAGCAGCTCCACCCTGTCCGAGACCCTCGGGCTGCTCGCGGGGGTGGGCCTCCTCGAGCGGAAGGCCTACCCGGAAGCACCTCCACGCGTGGAGTATCGGACCACCGAGGCGGGCGAGACCCTACGCCGACGCTTCCACGAGCTGCTGGATCGGATTCGCGAGGGAGGCCCGCGAGCCATTGACTGAGGTCTACGTGCGGGGGGGGTCGGCCCCAGCCCCGGGAAGCTTCGTCTCGCCGAAGTAATGGGGCGGGCGCCGGGACGCTTGACTGGCGCGGTCCCATGGGTTGGATTCCTTTTCCATTCACGCTCGACGGGTCGGGCTCGCAGCGGATCCCGATCCCGGTGCCGGCGGGAGGTTCGGCCATGTCCGAGATGCCAGCGCGCATCGCGAGTGAGAGCACCTACCACCGGGGCATCCGTCCGTCCGACGGCGATGGGGGCACGTCATGTGTCTAGGGATCCCCGCGAAGGTCGTCGAGTTCGTGGACGGCACCGAGCGTCAGCTCGCCGAGGTGGACGTGGAGGGTGTGAAGCGGACGGTGAACGTGGGGCTCGTGGAGGAGGACGGCCTGGAGCCCGGCGACTGGATCCTCCTGCACGTGGGCTTCGCCATCAGCACCATCGACGAGGAGGAGGCCCGAAGGACCTACGAGTTCCTCGCCAGCCTCGAGGAGCAGTACGAGGAGGAGCTCGAGGACTACAGCTCCAGCGACATCGTGCCCGAGCGATGAGCGAGCGTGAAGCGGTGGCGCGGCCTCCACGGGAGGCTCCGGGCGAAGGCGCGCCGGACGACGTGGAGCTCCGCTCCGTGGCGGAAGAGCATTTCTCGCGGACCACGGAGGTGTCGGACCGCTTCTTCGCCGAGCGGGCCGACGAGATCTCCCGGGCCTGTCGCGCCATGGCCCGGCGATTCCATCGGGGGGGACGCCTCCTGGCGTTCGGCGGACCGGGTCCGGTCCGGAGTGACGCCTACCACGTCTCCGTGGAATTCGTCCATCCGGTGCTCGTGGGGAAGCGGGCGCTCCCGGCGCTCGTCCTCGATGGGCGTGCCGCGACGCGGATCCGAACGCTGGGACGGGCCGAGGACATCGCGGTGGGCATCTCCTGGGACGGCGCTCACCGGGAAACCGTGGAGGGACTGAGGGTCGCCATCGGGAACGGCTTGCTGACCGTCGGCCTGGCCGGCGGTGACGGCGGCGCCATGGCCGACGCCGGGCTCGACCATCTCTTCGTCGTTCCCGAAGCCAGCCCCATGGTGGTGCAGGAGGTC
>CAYWRD010000199.1:0-2672 GCA_964460675.1 uncultured Nitrosopumilaceae archaeon | reverse complement strand
AGGCCGCTTCCACAGGGCTCGTTCCGTTTTTCACAAGCGTTGGGTGACGCGGAAGAGGCCTGCCTGGCGTCCGCCGCAAGGGGGCGCGATCGATGCGTGAAGGAGCTGCAGCTTCGACATGAGAACGAACTGGCTCATCGGCGGACTCGCGGGGGTCTTCGCGCTGGGAGCCGTCGCCTTCGTCCAGGGTGGAGGCACCCAGGGCGCCGAGGGCGCGGAAGCCGCCGCCGAGACCGGCCAGCCCATCGCCTTTCCCCACGATCAGCACGCGGGCAGCGAGCCGGGCCAGAACAACATGGACTGCCAGTACTGCCACTTCTCGGCGGAGCGGTCCGTGGACGCGGGCATCCCCTCGGTGAACTCCTGCTGGGGATGCCATCAGGTGATCGCCGGCCAGACCGAGGAGGCCCAGGCCCGGATCGCGGAGCTTCGCGGCTACTGGGAGCGCGGCGAGCAGATCCCCTGGCGCCGCATCTACAAGATCTCGGACCACGCCCACTTCCCCCACATGCGGCACATCAACGCCGGCCTCGAGTGCCAGGAGTGCCACGGTGAGGTCCAGACCATGGGGGTGCTCACCGAGCGGGACCCGGCGTGGGGCGGCGACAACATGGGCTGGTGCATCGACTGTCACCGTCAGCCCGACCCGGACACGGGTCAGCCCCAGGCGTCCATCGACTGCGCCGTCTGCCACTACTGACCGTTCGCTCACGGCCCGGACCAACGGATAGATGACTGAGATCAAACGGCGTGACTTCCTGAAGGTCCTCGGCGCGACGGGCGCCGGGGCGACGGTCTCGGGCTGCGGCCCGGGCGACGTCGAGCGACTCCTTCCCTACGTGGTCCACCCCGAGGAGATCACGCCCGGCGTGGCCACCTGGTACGCCACGACGTGTCAGGGCTGCTCGGCGGGCTGCGGCGTGTGGGTGCGCACCCGCGAGGGCAAGGCGGTCAAGCTCGAGGGCAACCCGGACCACCCGGTATCGCAGGGTGGCGTCTGCGCCCGGGGCCACGCCACGCTGAACCACCTCTACGACCCGGATCGCTTCCACGCCCCGATGATCCGCGAGGGCGACCGCTTCCGCGAGGGGACGTGGGAGGAGGCCGAGCAGCTCCTGGCGGCCCAGATCGAGAACTTCGGCGACGTGATGTTCATCGGCGGGCACATGGGCCCGACCATGAGCGACCTGGTCGACCGGTTCATCGAGGGCGTCGAGGGCAGGCGGGTCGAGCACGACGCGGTCTCCGACGCGCCCCTGCGCGAGGCGACACGCATCGCCTACGGCGTCGACGAGCTCCCGGACTACCACATCTCCGAGGCGCGGCTCCTGCTCTCCTTCGGTGACGACTTCATCGACACCGGCGCCTCGCCGGTGGGCCGCAACCGCGGCCTGGCCGAGATGAGCGCGGTGGAGCACGAGGGCGAGGAGTACACCAAGGGCCGCTTCGTCTACCTGGGCTCGCGTCTGTCGACGACGGGGCTGAACGCCGACGAGTGGTTCCCCATCCGTCCGGGCTCGGAGGCCGTGGTGGCGCTGGGCATGGCGTCGCACATCGCCGGGCCGAACGCTTCGGGCCCCTACGCCAACCTCCTGCGCTCCTACAGCATCGCCCAGGCGGCCGAGGCCTCGGGGATCGGCGAGGACGAGCTCACCGAGCTGGCGAACCGCTTCGCCGAAGAGGGCCCGAGCCTGGCCATGGGGCCGGGCCCGGGATCGCATCACAGGAACGCCACCGCGGCGAATCTGGCGGTCCTGATCCTCAACGACGTGGCGGGCAACGTCGGCCGCACCGTCACGGTGGGCAACGGTCCGGACGCCGCGTCGTCGGCCTACGCCGAGATGGCCGAGGCCATCAACGCCATGGCCGCCGGCCAGGTGGGCGTGGCCATGGTCCACGGCACCAACCCCGCCTACTCGCTGCCGCCGGCCTCGGAGTTCCGGGCCGCCTTCGAGGAGGTGGACTTCAAGGTCTCCTTCGCGTCGTCCATGGACGAGACGGCGGCGATGTGCGACCTGATCCTGCCGGACCGCCACTTCCTGGAGTCGTGGGGCGACGCCGAGCCCCGGCCGGGCGTGATGGCCGTCGTCCAGCCGACGATGCAGCCGGTGCCCCACTTCGACTCCAAGCAGACCGGCGACGCGCTGCTGGCCGTGGCGGCCAACCTGGGCCAGGACCTGGGCGCCGCCACCTTCTACGAGTATCTGCGGAGCCGCCATCAGCAGATGCACGATCCCGCCATGGGCGACTTCGAGACCGCCTGGCGGGAGGGCCTGCGCGAGGGCTTCATCGACCGCAGGGCGCAGATGGGGATGGCCGGCGCAGGTGGTGCGGGCGCCGCGGGCGCGGGCGGCGCGGGCGCGGCCGGTGGCGGCGCGGGCGCGGCCGGTGGCGAGGCGACTCAGCTCCGCGCCCCCGACCAGGCGCTGACCTTCGACGTCCCGGCCATGGACGGCGACGCCGACCTGACCCTCATGGTCTACCCCTCGCCCCGCTTCGGCGGAGGCGAGTTCGCCAACAGCCCGTGGATGCAGGAGCTCCCCGATCCGGTGGCGAAGATCACCTGGCACTCGTGGCTGGAGATGAATCCGGCCACCGCCGAGGCCCGGGGCCTGGTGGAGGGCGACATGGTCACCGTGACCTCGCCCCACGGCTCGGTGGAGGTGCCCCTG
>CAYWRD010000198.1:0-2676 GCA_964460675.1 uncultured Nitrosopumilaceae archaeon | reverse complement strand
CGATCGAGGGCAGCTGGTTGCGCGTCATCGCGGACGCCGGGCACTTCCCGCACGTGGAACGTCCCGAGGTCGTGGCCGGGCACCTCCGCGAGTTCATGGCCTCGACCGAACCGGCGGCGGTGCCGCGGGAACGGTGGGGCGAGATCATGCGGGCCAACCAGGACACCGCCTGACGCGCGCCCCGATCCGGGTCAGGGTCCCAGCGGCGGCGGTAGGGGCGCCCGGTCCTCGAACAGCTCCTCGGGGAGCAGCTCGAACAGGACGTCGGTCGGATCGTCCAGCGCCGTCTGCTGGTAGGAGTACAGGACGACCCCGTCGAGCCCGTCCCGCAGGGTCCGGAGCTGGGCCAGAGAATCGTCCGGACGGTTGAGGTAGCCGGCCTGGCCCCCGGCGATCACCACGTCGGTGCGTTGTGCCAGCGCCGTCTCGAACGCCGCCCACTGGTCGAACCAGTCGCCACGCACCGAGCCGTCGAAGTAGTTCATGGGCATCGCGGCGTCCAGCTTCCCGTCCGCGATCCAGCCGGCCCAGTCCTGCATGAAGCGTGCGTACGGCCGCGTGGCCTCGAACGGGCGTCCGCTCGTCGGGCCCTCGCCACCGGCGACCACGGCCGCGGTCAGCGGGAGTGACGGGTCGGCCGCCCGCACCGCCGAACGGATCTCCTCCAGCATCCGGTCGACCTGCTGGCGGCGCCAGGCCGACCAGGCCTGATCGTCGGGGGCGGGCGTCCCGGCTGCGCCGGTCTCCGACCGGAACCGTTCCAGCGCCCGCGGGTGGTAGCCGCGATCCTGGTCCGTGTAGCGCACGTAGTCGATGTGCAACGCGTCGATCGGGTACTTGGCCGCGATCTCCGCGGCGACCGCCGCGACGTGCCCGCGGACCTCCGGCAGGCCGGGATCGAGATGGTCGTCCCACGTCCCGTCGGCCAGACGGCTCACCCAACGGTCCTCGAGCGGGGCGTCGGGCCCGTGCTCGGTCCACACCCACCCGTCCGGTCGCGGCAGGTCGTCGTACACGTGGTGGTAGGCGGGCATCAGCGGGATCCACGCCTGTACCGACAGGCCTCGCTCGGCTGCCCGCTCCAGCACGTGGGCGAGCACGTCGAACCCCTCGGGGACCGCGGGGTCCTGGGTGCGGACCAGCACCTCCGAACCGAGGTAGTACGCGTCGTGACGCCGTACGACCTCGACGATGATCGTGTTGAGGTTGGCGTCGGCGACGGTGTCGACCATCGCGTCGATGCTCTCCGGCGTCTTCAGCGTGTCGTCGAAGAGATGCACCCAGACCGCGCGCACCTCCGGATCCCCCTGGGGATCCGCGACCGGTGGGGCCGTGCGGGAGGGGAGCGGGGCGGGTGCGGCGTGGGGGGAGGGGGACGGCGAGCTGCTCGGTCCGTCCGCGGAGGCGGTCGGCGACGCTCCCGGCTCCGGCCCCGGGGCGCCGCTGCAGGCGGCCACCAGGCCCATCGCCAGCATGGCGAGGAGGGCCGATGACCTGCGCATGGGTGCTCCGATCTCCTGGACGGTGAGCGGCGAACGTACTGGCGGGCACTAACGTGGTCAGCTGCACGACGGTGGACCATCGGAACGGGGACCATGGGGTCCGGCAGCACGCCCGACGAGATCGAGGACGCGGGGGAGCGGCACGCGATCCGTGCACTCGAGCTCAGTGAGCAGCGTTTCCGGCTGCTCGTGGACAGCGTCGTCGATTACGCCATCTTCATGCTAGGTCCCGACGGGACGGTCGCGAGCTGGAACGCTGGAGCCGAACGGATCAAGGGCTACACCGAGGACGAGATCGTCGGCCGACACATCTCGACCTTCTATCCCGAGGAGGATCTCGAGGACGGCCTGCCGGAGCGTCTGCTGGCGACGGCGCGTGACGAGGGCAGCGTCGAGCACTCGGGCTGGCGTGTCCGCAAGGGTGGGAGCCGGTTCTGGGCCGACGTCGTGATCACCGCCCTCCGCGAGGACGACGGGGCGCTCGTGGGCTACGCCAAGGTCACGCGCGACATGACCGAGGTCCACGAGGCGCAGGCGGCCCGCGAGGAGGCGCTCCGCGAGCAGCGCCGGCTCGTCGCGAGGATGGAGGAACTCGACGCGTGGCGGCGGCAGTTCATCAGCTCGGTGGCCCACGATCTGCAGACCCCGGTGACGGCGATCTCCGGTTTCGCCGAGCTCCTGCTGGCGGAGGACGTCGACCTCGACGAGCGTCGGGACTTCGTCGAGCGCATCGAGTCGAACGCGCAGGGGCTCGAGGACCTGATCGAGCACCTGCGCACGTTCTCGTCGCTGGAGTCCGGCCGGGTGCAGATCCAGCCGGAGCCGCTGGACCTCGCCAGCGAGGTGCGGCATGTCGTCGCGGAGATGGAGCCGGTGCTGCGTCGCCACACTGTCTCGATCGAGATCGCCGACGTTGACGTTTCCGCCGACCGACGCGGCCTGCACCGGATCCTCCAGAACCTGCTCAACAACGCGGCCAGGCACTCACCTGCGGGGACGGAGATCGAGATCCGCGCGTCGGTCAACGGCACGCAGGTGCAGGTCGAGATCGAGGACGAAGGGCAGGGGATCGACGAGGAGCTCCTGCCGCACCTGTTCGAGCGGTACCGCAGCGGTCGGGGCGGCGGGACCGGGCTGGGCCTCGCGATCGTCAGGCAGTACGTCGAGCTGCACG
>CAYWRD010000197.1:2363-2704 GCA_964460675.1 uncultured Nitrosopumilaceae archaeon | reverse complement strand
ATGTAGACGGCGTCGACGGTCTCGTCGTCGAGGAGTGCCTCGTACGCCCCGTACGCCCTGGAGATGCCGTGCTCGGCGGCGAAGGCCGTCGCCCGCGCTCCGGTACGGGACGCCACGGCCACCAGCTCCCCGTTGGACGACGCCTGGATGGCGGGATTGACCGCGGCCCGGCCGATGTTGGCGGTGGAGATCACGCCCCAGCGTACGCGTCGGTCGTCCATACGAGCCTCCTGGTCCTCCTCGTCCGTCCGTTCGGGCTCCGCGTCCATCAGTACGGGCTCTGCTGCCCGCCGTCGACCTCGGCGCCGAGCGGCAGATCCACCCATCTCCGCTCCCGGTGC
>CAYWRD010000197.1:0-2353 GCA_964460675.1 uncultured Nitrosopumilaceae archaeon | reverse complement strand
GCCGATGTTGGCGGTTGAGATCACGCCCCAGCGAACCCGTCGGTCGTCCATGCGGGCCTCCTGTCCCTCCTCGTCCATCCGTACGGACTCCTCCTTCACGGACTCCTCCATCAGTACGGACTCTGCTGCCCGCCCTCGACCTCGTCTCCCAGCGGCAGATCCACCCATCTCCGCTCCCGGTGCGAGAGCGTCACGGCGTTGATGACCTCCTGGACGCGGGCGCTCTGGGCGAAGTCGCCCTGGTTGGTGTCGTCGCCCGCCAGGATCTCCTCGCAGAAGTCGTGTACCAGGTTGCCGTAGAACGCCGTTCCCCAGCCGTCGCCCTCCTGGTAGCCCGGAGGGAAGTACCGCTCGGGGATGTCCTGCTGGACGAACTCCACGGCGTCCGGCGTCGCGGTGTGGATCGTCTGGATGACGCCGAGCTCCTCCACCAGTCGCACCTGGATGGCGCCCTCCGACCCGAAGATGCGGGCCTCGATCCCCGGGTAGTTGCCGACGGTCACGTAGCTCGACTGGAGCGAGAAGAGCGCCCCGCCCTCGGTCTCGCCGATGAACATGTCTGCGTCGTCGATGTTGATGCGCTCCCGCTCGGTGTCGAGGTTCGTGCGCCTCCGGAACGGGACCATGTTCGCCATCCTCCCCACGACCTCGGTGAGGTCGCTGCCGACGCACTCGAGACCGATGTCGATGATGGGCGCCCCGTAGCCCTCGAGGGAGCTGACAGTGATGCCTTCCCTGGACAGGTCGGTGCCCCACTCGGGCTCGTCCGTCGGCTTCTCCTTGTGGATCCGCTTGTCCATGGGGTTGTCGGGATCGAGCCACTGGGAGTTCTGCTCGAAGCCGTTGAAGATGTACGGCTCACCGATGAAGCCCTCCCGGATGAGGTCGAACATGTACATCACGGCGGGGGCGTACCGGAAGGTGAGGCCGACCTTCGTCTTGAGCCCCTTCGACCTCGCCAGCTCGTGAGCCCGCCAGACGTCCCGGTAGTCGTGACAGACCGGCTTCTCCACCAGGCAGTGCTTGCCCGCCTCGAGGGTCGCGAACACCAGATCCTGATGATCCCCCCGGGTGACCACGTCGACGACGTCGATGTCGTCCCGGGCGAGGATCTCCTCGGCGTCCGTGGTGACGTCGGGGATCTCGAAGCGCCCGGCGGCCTCGTCGGCCAGCCCCTCGTCCAGATCGCAGATCGCCACGAGCTCGGAGAGGGGGGAGCGGAGGAAGCCGGGCAGATGGGCGGTCTTGCTCCAGCGCCCGGCACCGATGACGCCGACTCTCAGGGGTTCGGTCAAGATCCTCTCCGGCGTGGGCGGTCTGGGTCCCGCTTCTCGATGGACGGCCGAACATCGTCGGGCGACCATCGGCTGTAAAGCGGAGCCGTGCAGCGGAGCCGACCGGGCGGTTCGCCAAGTCGGGCATTCGGTCCCAAGTTGTCGGCCTCGCCAACCCTCGAGACACGCAGGAGTGGTCATGATCCGCCGATCGATCCCGGAAGCGCTTCATCGAGTCCCGTTCCCCGGCTCACAGAGGCCTGTCGTCCCCAAGCGGGCGCTGGGTTTCGTCCTGGCGACGGGGCTTCTCCTGGCCGCCGGCCTTCTCCTGGCCGCAGGCCCGACGAGCCTCCTCTACGCCCAGTCGGGCGACTCCGACGAGCTGCCCTCCATCGAGGACAAGACCGAGGACATGGAGCGGATGGACGGGATGCTTCCCCTCTACTGGGACCCGGAGCTGGGCCAGCTCTGGATGGAGATCCCCGAGCTCGACACCGAGATGATCCACTACGTGGGATACGGGGCCGGCCTGGGATCCAACGATCTCGGGCTCGATCGGGGCGCGCTCCGGGGATCGCGGATCGTCGAGTTCGAGCGGGTGGGTCGGAAGGTCCTGATGGTACAGCCCAACTATCGGTTCCGCGCCACCACCGACAACCCGGACGAGGAGCGGGCCGTGCGCGACGCCTTCGCGCGCTCGGTCCTCTGGGGATTCACGGCCGCCGCCGAGTCCGATGGGCGGGTCCTGGTGGACCTGACCGACTTCCTCATCCGCGATCCCATCGGCGCCGGCAATCGCATGCGCCCAGGCAGCTACCGCCTGGACGACGGCCGCAGCACGGTCCACATGGAGTTCACCGACGCCTTCCCCGAGAACACCGAGATGGAGGTCGAGCTGACCTTCGTTCGCCAGGAGGGAGGAGGTGGGGGAGGCTTCGGCGGCGGCGGCTCGGCGCTGGAGGGCGTGGGCGACGTGGCCGCCACAGGCGAGGCGGCGACGATCCGCATCCACCACTCCTTCGTCCGCCTCCCGGATGACGGCTACGAGCCCCGGGCCTTCGATTCCCGGGCGGGCTTCG
>CAYWRD010000196.1:0-2714 GCA_964460675.1 uncultured Nitrosopumilaceae archaeon | reverse complement strand
AGTCTTAGGTTTTGGCAAAAGTGGTTTTTTTGGTTTTACTGATTCAGTCCTACTGAGAAACCTTGCAAGAAAGTCCTTTTTTGTTATATGATCCTGGCTGCGCAAGTCTGATGTCTCAAACTTTAATGTCTCTAGAAAGTCAAGATCATTATTTTGAATCGATGTGGGGGAAAAGATTTTCAACCCAACCAAGGATGCTTTGGATATTCCCATTTAGATTCCTCCCTTTTGAATTATCTCTCCTATAAAGTAATAGGGTGCAAGAAGTTTGTCTACTCTTCAGTGTGCCATACCATATCACGGTTATGACAATCCTCAGAACAATACCCCAAGTCCTCCTTTAGGGTTTTTCCACAATATTTGCAAAAAGGCATACTCTCCTGCCACATTTTGGAATCAGAATCTGAGTATTCAATCATGCTAAAATCCTTTGAGTGAATTGGGTGGTCCAAATACACGTGATGCATAGGCCAGTAAACAATTCACTCAAATCATATTCTATTAATCAGTATTAAAGGAAGGGTTTGATTGACTTGGAATTGATTTTTTGTAATCAGTTGATCTCATACGAATAAGAAATCAAAAATTAACTAGTTGATATTTTCAACTGGATAATACTATTACATGTTAGAATCCATAGACAGGTTTCTCAGATGGATAATGGATTGGTTTTAGATGATGAATGCAAAGAAACTAAACATAATTGAAGAGTCAGTTGAGCAACGTTTCTTAGAGCTTTATCCACATTATGATTATTCTATAAAATCAATTTCAAAAGAAAAAGACGTGCGAAAAAGGAAAAAAATGCAGTCGATGTATTGAGGTGAAAATTATTGAGATTTAACTGTTCAAAATGTAAATTCCGATGGGAGGGAAACATCGAAAACTTCAACGAAGTTCTAACACATGAAAAAACTCACAATCCAAAAGAGGAACCAATATGATTGGAAATTGTCATAGATGCCATTCCTCCCAAGTATCCGTTTTTATGACTACGGTGCTTCTAAATGAAATAGGCACAGTAAACGTACCGCTTTGCTTGCATTGTAGATCTGAGACATAATCAAAAGTATTACCTTCTGATTTTTATCATCGGTTGAAATGTGGCAGGCTGTTTGCTATTGCAAAGACAAGTGACTCATGTTTTTTCTCATAAACTATCTTCATACTGATAAGTGCAGTACCAAGAGAAAAAGTAATCATACTTAATCCGCCTAAAACATAATCTCCTTCATGAAACCCATATACAGTCCATAGAAACGAAGATAATGTAAACAACATCAACAACAAAGTGGAGACTTCTTTCATGCTTTTTGATTTCTGAGATTTGTGGATCTGAGGAACATATCCTAATATAGCTACGCTTCCTGCAATCGTTCCAACAACTGTAATTAATTCCAACATTGCATCAAACTGGAATTTGAATAAAAGCTAATTTCGAATTGAATTAATTGAAAAAATTATCAACTACTTGATCTAATCCCAAACTTAATCATACAAAACTAGCCAACAATTCTTATGTTATCATAGGTTTTGGCGTAATTAACCTCTGAGAAATGATTTTATTTTTACAGTATCCTTCATGAACTTGTTCGTGGGTTTTGTGCGCACATATTCTGCAAATATACTGAATTACACGATAGCAGTTCTTGCACCATCTGCACTCAAGCAGTAATCCTCCACATCTTCGACATGACTCGTCTGGCATATTATTCTCAGGTTATTTCCTTGTATGCCATAAGAAAATCCAGTGAAAAATGATTTTGGATGGTCACATTATCAATTGGTTAGCTGTACGTCTTCTAAATGCAATTTTGTAGCATCTTATTATTTTCAAATTAAATTACTATCAGGAGGTAATAATTATGGGGAAAAAAAAGTCATCAAAACAACGAAACAATGACGACGATGAGGATTAATTTTGCAATTAAACCCTCAAAGAATAGTTAGACCATAAACTTGGTCTATCTATTGATTTTTCTAAGAAAAATGATGAAGGTATAAAAAACAAAAAGGATATTTTGAATATGGCAAAACGTGTAACAGTTGTATTTGATGAGGACCTTTTAGTAAAACTACGTAATTTGCAGGCACAAAAGATCAAAAAAACTTCAAAGGCTGTTAGTTTTTCAGCAATAGTTAATGACATAATAAGAAAACAAGTATGAAAGCACTTTTTCCTTTGGTTATGTGGTTGTAAAATTAAAAGGGAATTTTGATTTTTTCTTGCTATAAATGAACGAGACACAAGTTTTGAATTTGTTCTAAACAATTATACAATTATGACTAAGGACCAGATTTAATGCGAAATTCACTCAAATTATTCCTAATAGGTTTAGCATTGTCTTTTCTCATTTCAATGACGGAGGTTTTTGAATTAGAACAACTCCCAGATGAACCTATAGAATACCTTCAGTATACAATATCTTTCTCAGGTGGGTACATCAGATTATTGTATTATAGTCTTTTAGTAGTAGTCATACCGTTTATAGCAATTCCACAATTAAATGCAAAGATTAGCAAGAAAGTACATTATGTCTACATATTTTTATCAGGACTAACTTTTGGTTTTTCGACTGTTGGAGTGTATACAGTATTGACACAAAGAATACTGATCTAGTTTTATTTGTATTTTGAAAAGAAATCAAATTGATTTACCAATAACTTTTTTTTATATTTGTTCATTGCCTACAAATAATGATTTAAGATACCAG
>CAYWRD010000195.1:0-2764 GCA_964460675.1 uncultured Nitrosopumilaceae archaeon | reverse complement strand
GAAACCAGAACCAGAAAAGAAACCAGAACCAGAAAAGAAACCAGAACCAGAAAAGGATCCCTTTGATGGAATTTTGGATTCAGAAATTTCAGAATATGCTGATTTGTATGAAGTACCTCCACCAGAGAATGATAACGACGCAAGAGAATTAGCAGCAAAAATTAGAGAATGGAAGAAAAATGGATGTCCAAAACCTGGTGAACAAGTAGAATCAAAAGATGAGAACCTACAGGATGAACCTAAACAAGAAGAAAAACCTAAAAAGAAAAAGGGCTTATTCGGATTCTTTAAGAAATGAAACTTAAAACTAAAAATTTACTCACTTTGGCGGAACTCAACAAAAGTGAATTTGCTAAACTGATTGATGAATCTATTAAATTAAAAAAAGATCTCAAAAAAGGAATTTGCAAACCACTACTAAAAAATAAAACACTTGCAATGATTTTCCAAAAACCATCAACAAGGACCCGAGTAAGCTTTGAAGTTGGAATGTTTCAGTTAGGAGGACATTCAGTTAATTTACCTGCAAGCGATATGCAACTTTCTCGAGGTGAAGCAATAGAAGATACAGCAAAAACACTTTCACGTTATACTGATTGTATACTAGCTCGTGTTTATGAACATGAAACTATACAAAAACTCGCAGAACACTCTTCAGTTCCTGTTATTAATGGATTATCTGATTCATTCCATCCCTGCCAAATCCTTGCAGATTTTATGACTATTAAAGAAAAGAAGCGAAAACTCAAGGGATTGAAGATTTGTTGGATTGGTGATGGAAACAATGTATGTAATTCCATGATATACGGTGCTGCATTGTCGGAAATGAAAATGTCTATTGCTACACCTGAAGGTTATGAACCAGATAAAGCTGTAATTAAAGACGCAAAAAAATACATCGATTTGCAAATCACAAATGAACCAACAAAAGCAATTAAAAATTCTGACGTTGTAGTCACTGATACATTCTCTTCAATTCATAACAAGGACCCTAAACGAATTGAAAAATTTATTCCAAAATTCCAAGTAACTTCTAATTTAATGAAAAAATCAAATTCTAATTCAATTTTTATGCATTGCCTTCCAGCCAAGCGTGGTCAAGAAGTAACTTCAGAAGTTATCGATGGATCGCAATCAGTGGTTTGGGATGAGGCAGAAAACCGATTACATTCTCAAAAAGCATTGTTAACATCCTTAATTCGCGCCTAACGTATATAAGAGAAGATTCAAACTCGTGCCATATAGATGGCCTATTCAAAAATATTGAGCAGACTTAGAGAGGAAAAGACCAACTACAAAAAGCGTTACACCATGCTTATGGGTGGGCGTGACTTTGTTACAGTGCATATTTCTAATGAAAATACTCAAGTCCAAATCCTCAAACCTGAAAAGAAGGGAGATAAGGTCGTTGCTTCAGCACATTCTCGTTATCTTATTAACAAAGGTTGGAAAGGTTCTAGAAAGAATATTCCAGCTGCATATCTTACAGGCTATCTTGCAGGAAAAAAAGCAATTGCAAATGGTGCAAAGGATGCTATATTGTATACTGGTACCAGAAAATATACTCAAAGAATGTCTGCTGCATTAAAAGGCGTAATTGATGCTGGTGTTGAGATACCAGCTAATGAAGAAACTTTCCCACCAGAAGAAAGAATCAAAGGCGAACATTTAACAGTAAAAAATGACGTTTCTCAAGTTAAATCAGCAATTGATAGTGAGGTAAAGTAAAATGAGTCAGGTTAAACAAAGACGAAGAGAAGAAGAAGAGGTCTGGATTCCCAAAACAATTCTGGGTCAGAAAGTGACATCTGGGGAAATTACTTCTCTGGAAGAAATTATAGAGTCAGGTGCAAGAATACAAGAGGCAGGTATTATCAAAAAACTTTTGCCAGATTTAACTACAGAAGTAGTTGATGTAGGAATAATACAAAAGATGACATCAAACGGTCAATCTACTAGATTCAAAGCAATTGTAGCTGCTGGAAATGAAAATGGTTATCTTGGTATTGGAAGAGGTAAATCAAAACAAATGCGAATTGCTATAGAAAAAGCTACTAATCAAGCTTATCTTAACGTTAGTCCCATTAAGTTAGGTTGTGGAAGTTGGGAATGTAGATGCGACCAAAAACATTCTGTTCCCTTCAAAGTTCGTGGTAAAGGTGGTAGTGTTACAATTGAAATACTTCCTGCACCACGTGGGCTAGGCTTAGTTGCCGGTGGTAAAATTAAACGATTATTGGAATTAGCAGGATTAAAAGATGCTTGGACAACTGCTAAAGGCTCTACTGCAACCATGAATTCAACTTCAAAAGCTATCTTAAGCTGTCTAAAACAAACATTTAGTCAAGGTTGATAAAAATGGTAAATGCATATCTTGTTGTTAGAATAAAAGGTCAAGTAGACGTTCCTCATTGGGCAAAAACTACGCTTGAATTATTTAAACTCGAGAAAAAATACCGAGCTACAATAATTCCTGCTAAAGATAATACTCTTGGAATGTTAAACAAAATCAAACATTACGTTTCTTGAATTAGCAAAAGAACTTCTTGATAAAAAAGGACGAAAATCAGGATATCAAAAAATAACTTCAGAAGATCTTAAAGAATTAGGTTTCAACAGTATTGACGAGCTTGCTTCTGCCTTGGCAGAAGGTAAGGCAGCTCTATCGAAATTAAAACCATTAAAACCATGGTTTGCATTAGCACCACCAAAACACGGGTTTAAGCGAAGCACAAAACGAATGTATGGCCAGAGGGGAATACTA
>CAYWRD010000194.1:0-2769 GCA_964460675.1 uncultured Nitrosopumilaceae archaeon | reverse complement strand
ACTGGAAGCGGGAGGCGAGGCGCACGAACTCGGCCGCGGGGCGGGCGTGCAGCCCGTCCCGGTTGCAGATCTCGACGGTGGCGTCCGCTTCGCCCATCTCGGTCCCGTCGGTTTCCGGATCCCGGTCTCTCACGCCGGCCAGAGGAGCGCCGCCCCCGCGAGCAGCAGGACCGCCGCGAGTCCCCCGAATCGAGGAAGAAAGTACGCCAGCGCGGCCGCGGCCGCCGCGACCAGCACGTGCCACGTGCCGCCCGCCCCCGGGGCACGGAGGGCCAGCGTCCCGGCCGCGAGGCCCAGAAGCGCCACGTTCGCGACCCGCATGCCGTCGGCAGCACTCCCCAGCCGCGCCTCCCGCAGGATGCGGCCCACCTCGAAGCCGTCCTCCCAGCCCCTGCGGAACGCCCAGACGCGCAGGGCCACGTGCCCCACGTTGTAGAGGCCCAAGAAGAGGAGCGCAGCTCCGATCGCCCCCAGCCCCGCGGCCCACGCCAGGACGGCGATCAGCGTGCAGAAGGGGCGCCAGCCGGACCAGACGGCGCGGTCCCCGAGCGCCCCCAGCGGCGCGGTGAGCGCCTGACGAAACCGCCTCAGCTCGTCCGCCTCCCGCCCCTCGAGCTCGAGCCGGGCCAGCGCGCCCACGGCCATCGGGCAGAGGTACGGGTGTCCGTTGAAGGAGGCGGCGTGGCGCTCGAGCGCCTCCCGGAGGGCGACGGGGTCGCCGGCGTGGATCCGTCTCAGGAGCGGCAGCAATGCGTGGGCCAGCCCGGCGCCGACCAGGGTACGGTAATTCCAGGAGCCCTGGATCGCAAAGCTCCGCAGGAGGGCGGAGACCCGCTCCCGGCGTCCCGGCTCGCGCGCCCGTCGGTTCATCACCCACCCACCCCCGCGAGCGCCAGTGCCGCACCCACGAGCACGAGCGGCCACAGGCCGCGCGGCGCGCCCAACCCCCTCGCCGCCGCGCCCGCCGCGGCACCCAGCCCGCCCACGATCAGGAACGGCACCACGCCGGTCGCGCTCGGCCCCGCCGGCAGGCCCGCCGCGAGCCGGACCGCCAAGATGGAGGGGAGCAGGAACGCGGCCGTAACCGCCAGAGCCCGCCCTCCGTCGATCCAGATGGCCAGCCGGTGCCGCCGTTCCAACCCGCGCGGGGTCCCGAGGGTCTCCGGGTCGCCCACCAGTCGCCCGTTGGCGAGGCGGAGCACATGGACCGTCCACCCCCCGACGCGGCTCACCGCCCACCCCGCGAGCAGGGCGACCGCGAACGCCAGCGGACCCTCGCCGCCGGCCGCCGCGTACGCGGAGCCCGCCACCAGCCCGGCCGGCCCCGAGTCCGGATACCGCGCGGCCCCAAGGGGCGGCCTCCGCAGGTCCAGCAGCTCGAGGCCCAGCCCGACCAGCATCCCGCCCGCCGGGCTCCCGAACAGGAGTCCCCCCAAGGTGCCGGAGACCAGAGGACGCGAGATCATCGCCTGCGGGAAGCTCGTCGCGTCGAGCCCGATCAGCCCGCCCAGGACGGCACAGGCGGCCCAGGCCCCGAGCCCCAGCTCCAGCGCGGCGAGCGGGGTCTCAATCATCGCCCACGATCCCTTCCAAGGGCACCTCGGGAGAGGTGGGAAGGTCTCTCGCCGCCACCGACCCGGCCCGAGCGCCGATGGCGCGGAGATCCCGTTCCTCGCCGGGCGAGAGGTGGACGTAGGACAGGGCCCGGCGGCGCTCCGGCGCGTCGTGCAGCCCCCCGACGTTCACGCGGCGTCCCTCCAGCAGGCCGGCCTCGGCCAGCACCCGCATGGCGCCCGTCCCCCGCGTCAGCACGGCCACCCGGTCCGGCCGTTCCGCGATCCGTGCCCAGCTCTCGACCGCCTCGCCCACGGAGAGGAACGTGACCTCCACGTCGTCGGGGGCCCCCGCCGCGAACAGCTCCCTCTCCCATGGCGTGGCGGCGAGCTCGTCGTCGATCACCACGTAGTGATCGAGCGAGAGGCGCGTCCCCCACCCCACCAGCACTTGCCCGTGGAGCAGCCGCTCGTCAATCCGTACCAGGACGATCGACACGGTCGGCCGTCTCCGGGACGCGGGCGTTGCCCGCGATCCCGTCCCTTCCCTTGCCGATGAGCCGCTCCACCAACTGGGGGAGCGACATCTCGCGATGGAACACGAAGTCGAGCAGCATCGGGAGGTTGGCTCCCGTGATCTGCGCCACGCGGCGGCCGCCGGCCGCGGCGAACCGTCCTGCCAGGGCGCAGCTGCCGCTCGCCAGGTCCGTGAACACGATCGTCGGCCCCTGGCCGCAGGCGGCCTCGACGTCGCGCCGCATCTCCTGGGTGCCCTTCCGCTCGTTGCTCAGCGGGATCAGCGCGCCCCGCTCGCCGGCGATCCCCTCGACGGCGCGCACCAGCGCCGCGGCGAGATCGGAGTGGGCCACGACGATCCCGCGGACCAGCTCCGGGTTCTCCTCCGGCTCGGCGGTCGTCCCCGCCTCGGGCGCCGCCCCCGCCCCCGCCGGCGGCCGCGACTCCGTCATTCGTAGTCCTCCTCCAGGTAGTCGCGGGTCGGCTCCATCATCGCGCGCCGCATCCGGCGGTCGAAGGCCGCGGCGGTGTCCACGCCCGCGTAGCGGAGGAGATGGTTCATCGCCACCACCTCGGCGATGACCGTGATGTTCTTGCCCGGGTTGAGCGGCACCCGCACCAGGGGGATCGGCACGTCCAGGATCTCCGTCGTCTCCTCCTCCAGCCCCACCCGCTCGACGTCGACGGTCTCCTCCCAGTC
>CAYWRD010000193.1:0-2778 GCA_964460675.1 uncultured Nitrosopumilaceae archaeon | reverse complement strand
CGTTTGACGCACGTTCTTCGGCTCCACACCGAAGGCTCTCACATGGGTGGGCATGCGCTCGACTACCACCCTCGGCTCCGCCTGGATGACCCTTGCTATGGCCGAACGGGAGGCTCCACTCTTCATCACCACGAATTCGTTCACGGCCGCTTCGAGATCTTCCACCTCGACCTTCCCCTCGTCGAACAGACGGTCGATGGTCTCACCGGAAGTCCTGTGCTCGACGATTCCAGAGTGGATCTGATCGGCCGAAACCGTGTCGGCTCGATAGTCCTGGACTTTCACTCCTAGCTGAGCTCCCTTGATCCGAAGCGCTGCGTCCTTGGTCACGAGGACCGCGTCCTCGAACGATTCGAGGTTGAGGCACGTCGCCAGGATGCGGTGGTCCGATGTGTGCGGATCGAGAGCCGCCGGCAGACGATCTGACTCGATGTTGTTGAGCTCGATCCTCAGACTGCCACCCGCTGGAAGTGACACTGCCTCACGAAGTCCCCCGTGTCGCGAGGCCCCTAGCTCTTCGAGGAGGCGTATGGCCGAACGGGCGTTGGCCCCGACCTCATCCATGCGGGTCTTCTTCCGATCGAGCTCTTCGACCACCACGAGGGGCAGGACCACGTCGTGCTCATCGAATCGAAGGAGCGAGGCGGGGTCGGCGAGCAGTACACAGGTGTCGAGGACGAAGGTCACCCGGCGATCTCCTTTGCGTGGCGGCCAATGAACGACAGCTTCACGACTTACCCCGCGAATTACAAGCATCGAACCTCCGAATGTCGAGCAGCGTGGCCACCAAGAGAGCTGCGCTCGCAGCCCTTCGGTTTCGCCGGCTATTCGACTTCGTCGGCAGGCGCGGTTCTGGCGGATGGGCTCGCAGACTCGCCGGTCCGCGCAGACCCAGACAGCTCCTAGCGGCGGCGGGCTACGTGTTGGCGGATCGCCTCGATCGGTCTTGCGTTGAGGACTCTGTCGGCGGTGACCCATCCCCGCTGGGCATATTGGACACCGAACTCCATCCTTCTCAGATCTCTCGTGTGATGTGAGTCCGTGTCGATGACGAAGTCGATGTCGAGTTCCATCGCCTGGCGGACCACCTCCGAGTTGGCATCGAGTCGGTCGAGAGCACCGTTGATCTCGAGGGCCACTCCCGTGATCGCAAGCCCTTCCAGGATCGCGTCCACATTCAGCTCGATCGGAGGTCGCCTACCCACATATCGCCCGGACAGGTGGCCGATTGCATTGACGGCCGGATCCTGGAGAGCTTTCAGAATGCGAGCTGTCTGGCGATCCTCGGAAAGGTCGAAATGGGAGTGAACCGAGGCGACGCAGTAGTCGAACTCGAGCCTGAAATCGGCGTCGTAGTCGAGATCTCCATCCTGGCCGATGTTGAGTTCGCAACCGAAGAGAAGATCGATCTCCGAGTAGCGATCGTCGAGCGTGCGGATTCTGTCGCGATGAGCGAGCATCTCATCTCTGGTTGAGCCGTTGATCGCCAGATCTTCACCATGATCGGTGAATGCCAAATACTCATAGCCGGAGTCGATTGCAGCCTCGATCATGTCCTCGAGCGACGACCTTCCGTCACCGGAGCGGTCCGAGTGGTAGTGGAGATCTCCTCTGATCGCCTCCCTTGTGATGAGGTCGGGCAGCGAACCGGCACTGGCTGCTTCGACTTCTCCCGAACCCTCCCTGAGCGGAGGCGGCACATACTGCAGGCCGAGCGCCTCGTAGATCTCGGCCTCACTGGCGGAGGCGACTACTTCATCGCCCTCGAACAGCCCGTACTCGCTCAACAGCCAGCCACGATCGATCGCCTTCTGCCTGAGTGCGATGTTGTGCGCCTTCGAGCCCGTGAAGTACAACAGGGCCGAGCCGATCTGAGAAGGCTGCACCGTGCGTATGTCGACCTGCATGCCCTCGCGGGTCAGGAACGACGTCTTGGTCTCTCCAGAGCCCACGATCTCGCTCACCTCAGCAAATCCCTTGACGACCTCACTCACAGCTGCGGGATCGGTCGTCGAGACAACGATGTCTATGTCCCCGATGGTCTCCGAAAAACGCCTGATGGAGCCGCAAGGCACTGCCTGGCAGACGTCTTCGATACCCGCCACACGCTCTGCGAGCGAGGTAGCCAGCCCATGGACCTCGGCGAGGGGCGTCCTTCGATCCTTGCCATGCAGGCCCAGCCGCTCGATGGCGGAGGCGATCTTTGCCTCTGACTTCTCACCGAGGCCCGGAAGCTCACGGAGGCGCTCTCCGGCAATTGCCGCCTGCAGACCCTCCAGGTCCTCCACCCCGAGCTGAGATCGCAACAGCTTGAGAGTCTTGGGGCCCAGCCCCGGGATCTTGGTCAACTCGACGAACTGGGGCGGGTACTTGTCCCTCAGTGTCTCCAGCTTTGACACAGCCCCCGTCTTGCCGAGCTCCAGAATCTTGTCGGCAGTGGAACTACCAACCCCTTTGATCTTGACGAGGTCCGCCTTGGAGAGGCCGTCGATGTCGCCAGGATGCCCCTCGATGCCGGCCATGGCGTTCTCATAGGCTCTCACCTTGAACGCCTGAGGCGAGCCTTCTTCGAGTGCGGTCAGCTTGGCCAGCTCGGCAAGCATCCGCAGGGCTTCTGATCGGGTGACCACTGTCACGGTGGATTATCGCCCGAGCCAGCGGCGTGGGTCGAACTCGGCACGCGAAGACGCCTCGACATCGAGTCGCCCGAAGACGGGTGCGTCGATGCTCACGACCGCGGCAACAGTGACAACGCGAGGCCGCATGCTGGAGTCGACC
>CAYWRD010000192.1:0-2823 GCA_964460675.1 uncultured Nitrosopumilaceae archaeon | reverse complement strand
CGAGCCGTCATGGTTCTTGTCGTTCGGCTCGGGCCCCCTCTTCTCCTCCGGCGCCTCGACGCTCTCGGTGGCTCGCGAACTTCTGGAACACCACACTAGCTTGGCATCCCTGACTCGAAGACGAAAATCGGAGGACGATGTGAGAACCGGTCCCTGGGTCCGCACGACCCTGCTAGGCGCCCTGCTCCTGGCATGCGCGGCACCCACCGTCGCCCAGCAGCGCTTCGCCGCGTACCCTGCGACGCGCATGGGCGGCAACTACATGCACAACTTCTACCTTCCCCCGGCCGTCAACTCGACGCCCTGGTATCCGACTTGGGCCCCCGACGGAGAGAGCGTCGCGGTCTCCATGCACGGGTCGATCTGGAGCGTCGCCGTGGACAGCGGTCTCGCCGTCGAGCTGGTTTCCGGCCCGAAGTACTACTCCTCGGCGGACTACTCCCCCGACGGACGGTGGATGATCTACACCGCCGACGACCACGGCCGGTCGATCCAGCTCGAGATCCTCGACCTGGAGACCGGCGAGACCCGAGCCCTCACCGCCGACGAGCAAGTCTACGCCGAGCCGTCCTTCAGCCCCGACGGCACGCGAGTCGTCTACGTCTCCACTCAGCCTTCGGGCTACTTCAACGTGTACGTCCGTGACTTCGCGGACGGTGCGTGGGCGGGCGAGCCGGTGCCCGTCACCTACGACAACAGCTACGGCAAGGACCGTCTCTACTTCGGCTCCGAGGACATCCACATCAACCCGGCCTGGTTTCCCAACGGCGAGGAGCTGCTGCTGGTGTCGAACCGGGACGTGGCGCTGGGAAGCGGCAACGTCTTCCGTGTTCCCGCCCGACGCCACGGCTTCGACGACCGCGTGGCGGTGCTGGAGGAGCAGACCCTCTACCGGACACGGCCCGACGTCTCCATCGACGGAAAGCGCTTCATCTTCTCGTCGACCCGGGGCGCGGCCGACCAGTACAACAACCTCTACGTCCAACCGACGGTGGGCGGCGAGCCGTACAAGATGACCTTCTTCGAGCACGACGCCTTCCACCCCCGCTGGTCCCCCGACGGCGAGTGGATCGCCTACATCAGCAACGAAGGCGGTCTCCCCCGGCTCGAGCTCCTCGAGACCTACGGCGGCAAGATCGTGGACGTCGAGATCACCGGTCGCCGTTGGCTCGAGCCCATGGGCACGCTGAGCGCCACCACCGTCGGCCCCGACGGCCAGCCAACCGCCAGCCGCATCCACCTCACCGGCTCCGACGGCAAGTCGTGGACCCCGCCCGACGAGTACGCCCGGCTGCCCCAGCGTGCCCGTATCGGTGCGTTCCACACCGAGGGGACCTTCGAGCTGCAGGTGCCGGCCGGCGAGACGCGTATGGTGGCGGTGAAGGGCTTCGAGCACACACCGGTGGAGCGGACCGTGGAGGTCGTCGCCGGTGAGGTGACGAACCTGACGCTCCGGCTCGAGCCGATGACCGACATGGAGGCCCGCGGCTGGTACAACGGCTCGACCCACGTGCACGCCAACTACGGCGGCAACCTCCACAACTCGCTCGAGAACCTGATGATGATGTCGGCGTCCGAGGACCAGGACATCGTCCTCGAGCAGATCGCCAACAAGGACAACCGGATCCTCGACTACCAGTACTTCGTTCCGGGCGGGGAGGCCCATCCCCTCTCGACCGACGATCGCATTCTGGTGGTGGGCCAGGAGTATCGGCCGCCCTTCTACGGCCACGTCTTCATGTTCGGGATGGAGGAGCACCTCATCTCCCCCTTCACCACCGGTTACGAGAACACGGCCATCGAGAGCCTCTATCCGTCCAACACCGACATGTTCAGGAAGGCCAAGCGCCAGGGGGCCTACACCGGCTACGTCCACTCCTTCTTCAACGGCGATCCCCTGGAAGGCGGCCTGGGCGGCGCCAAGGGCTTCATCGTCGACGCCGCCCTCATGACCGCCGACGCGGTGGAGTGGTCGACGTCACAAACGGGATGGGCCCCGCTGTACGCGGTCTGGAACAACGGGCTGCGGCCGGCGCTCGTCGGCGGCGAGGACTCGATCAGCAACCTCCACACGACGCCGCTGGTGGGGTCGGTGCGGACCTACGTGAAGATCCCCGACGGCGACTTCACCATGGAGTCCTGGCTCGAGGGGATGAAGGCCCAGCATGCCTTCTTCACCAACGGCCCTCTCGTCGAGCTCGAGATCGACGGACGCATCCCCGGTGAGGAGGTCGACGTCTCGTCGGGCGACGAGGTCCTCCTCTCCCTGGAGGTCACCTCGATCACGCCGCTGGAGCGGGCCGAGATCGTCTTCAACGGCGAGGTCGTCGCGTCCGTCCCCTTCACCGGCGACCGGAAGACGCTGTCCGTCGAGCGCTCCTTCCGGCCCACCACGTCGGGCTGGTACCACGTCCGCGTGAGCGGGGCCGAAGGCGAGAGCTTCCCCATGGACATCGCGTGGGTCCAGGCGGCGACGAACCCCGTCTGGGTGATCGTCGACGGCGAGCCCGTACGCTCCGCCGAGGCCGCCGACTACGCCATTGCCTGGATCGACAAGCTCGAGGCCATGGCAGAGGAGTGGCCCTACTGGCGCTCCGACGCCGAGAAGGAGCACGTGTACGACCAGTTCGAGGACGCCCGGGAGGTGTACAGGGCGTTCAAGACGGAGGCGGGCGGGAGCTGAGACGTCGCCGCGGGCCGAAGACCGGAGCGGGGGGAGTCCGGCGCGGCGGACGGGGTCGGTCGGACGAGCGCGGGTAGGGCCGCGCCCTCGCGAGTAAGACCGACCCCCCGGGAGGCGTACGTATCCGACGATGAGAGTCG
>CAYWRD010000191.1:999-2835 GCA_964460675.1 uncultured Nitrosopumilaceae archaeon | reverse complement strand
CCTCACCCGCTTCGGGCAGCTGTCGGCCGCCACCGGCTTCGATCCCATGATCGAGCAGGGCGGCCCTCAGCTCCAGCACCGCTCGATCCCGGGCTACCCGGCCGAGGAGGTGCCCGAGGGGGTCACGGGCGTGGCGGACTTCACGCCGCCCGCGGTGACCGGGCTCGGCTTCCTCGACGCCGTCGACGAGCAGGTCCTCGTCGACCTCGCCGACGAGTTCGACCAGGACGGCGACGGGATCTCCGGACGGCTACAGCTCCACGAGCCGACTCCGCTCCTCGACGAGGTCGTCGCCCTCGAGCGCCAGGGATCTCCGGATCCCACGGCCCGTGGCAATCTGGTGGACGGGCGCTACATCGGTCGCTTCGGGAAGAAGGGACTCACCGTGAACCTCCTGCACCAGACGGTCGGGGCCTACCACCAGGACATGGGCGTGACCAGCGACCTCATCCCCGAGGATCTGTTCAACCCCGAGGCCGGGACCCGGGCCTCCGACGACGTGGCCGACCCGGAGGTGACCAGCGCCGCGGTGGCCAACGTCGTCTTCTACCTGAAGACCCTGCGCCCCCCACCGCGCCGAGGCGCCGACGAGCACCTGGTCCAGGAGGGTGCGAAGGTCTTCGCGAGCATCGGCTGCGCGGACTGCCACGTCCCGACCCTGACCACCGGCGCGTCCGAGATCGAGGTGCTGGACCGGAAGGAGTTCCACCCGTACACGGACCTCCTCCTCCACGACATGGGGCCCGAGCTCGACGACGGCTACACCGAGGGTCGCGCCCTCACCTCCGAGTGGCGCACCGCCCCGCTGTGGGGCCTCGGCCTCGCCGCGAGCTTCCAGGGAGGAGAGATGTTCCTCCTTCACGACGGGAGGGCCCGCAGCATCGAGGAGGCCGTGGAGTTCCACGGAGGTGAGGCGTCGAGCTCCCGAGGCGCCTTCCTGGCTCTGACGGGCCTCGACCGGGAAGCCATCATGGCCTTTCTGGAGTCCCTCTGATGGACGACCGGAAGCTGCCCCGCCGGGACTTCGTCCGTCACCTTCCGGTGGTGGCCGCGGGGCTGGCGGGCGGCCTCACGACTACGCTGTCGGCGTGCGCCGGAACGCCGTACCTGGCACCGACGCCCGCTCCCGAGGGCCTGGTCGTTGCCGTCGACGCGGTGGCTGCCGAAGGACACGCCTTCGTCCAGACGCCGGACATGGATCGCCCGGTCTACGTGCACCGGACGCAGTCCGGCGACTGGACGGCCGTCCTGGCGTCGTGCACCCATCGGGGATGCCAGCCCGAGCCCTTCGCCGACCGTCTCGTCTGCCCCTGTCACGGCAGCGAGTTCTCCGTGGCCGGCGAGGTCCTCCAGGGCCCGGCGGACGAGCCACTCACCCGATACGAGGTCGTTCAGGACGGGGACCGACTGATCATCCGAACGGAGGGGAGCGACCGATGAGGGTGTGGAGATGGGGTGCGCCGATCGCCGCGAGACCGCTCCCGGTGGGCTCGGGTAGACGCCGGGCGAATGGTCCGATCTGGGCGGTGCTGGCCCTCACCGCCGCTCTGGCTGGCCCCACCCAGGCGAATGCGCAGGCGGACTCCACCATGGCCCAGGAAGGGCTGTACGATCGACCCTTCATCGGCTCGGTGGCATCGACCTCCATCGGAGGCTACGTCGAGGGAAACACGAACTACTTCGTGGAGGACGGGGTCAGCGAGGGCTTCTCCATGGAGCTCCGACGCTTCAACGTCTTCCTCTTCTCCCAGGTCTCCCAGCGGGTCCGCTTCCTCTCCGAGCTGGAGTTCGAGCACGGCACCGAGGAGATCGCGCTGGAGACGGCGCTCATCGATT
>CAYWRD010000191.1:0-989 GCA_964460675.1 uncultured Nitrosopumilaceae archaeon | reverse complement strand
TCACGACAGTCCCCAGTGGGACTTCGTCGAGCGCCCCATCGTCACCACGGAGATCATCCCCTCCACCCTCTCGGAGGTGGGATTCGGAGCCTACGGCAAGCTTCCGCTGGCCGGGCTGATCTTCTCCTACGACGCGTACGTGACGAACGGGCTGAGCGACGGCATCGTCGGCAACGAGCTCGGCCGCACCCACATCCCGTCGGGCAAGGACGAGGAGCTCTTCGGAGAAGACAACAACGGCTCCCCGGCGATCACGGGACGGGTGGCGGTCCGCCAGCTCGGCCTCGGAGAGCTCGGGCTCTCGTACTACGGAGGCTATTACAACTCCTTCCGCGTCGAGGGTGAGGAGGTGGACGAGCGCCGCTGGATGGGGATCTTCGCCGTGGACGTCGGGGGCTCGCTCGGACCCGCCGATCTCCGCACCGAGATCGTCTACGCCACCGTCGACGTGCCGCCGGGCATGACCGAGCTCTTCGGCGAAGAGCAGTGGGGGCAGTACGTCGACATCCTCGTCCCCGTGTGGCGTCCCCGCTTCCTCGGCTACGAGAACGCGGTGGTCACCGCAGGCCTGCGCCTCGAGCGCGTCGACTACAACTTCGGAACCTTCTCGTCCACGGAACGGGCCATCGGCGACGACGTCACGGCCGTCGTCCCGGGCATCAGCTTCCGACCGACACCGGGCACGGTATTCCGCGCCAACTACCGCTATCACTGGACGACGGATCTCCCGGGCAACGACCCCGCCCGGACGGCGGGCTTCCAGGTGGGCTTCGCCACGTACTTCTGACGCGTCTGGAACCCAGGCTTCGGGCGCGTCTGGAAAACAGGCTTCCAGGCATCGAGGCCGGCGGACCGGGCAATAGCCGACGGTCACGGCGTGGGCCCTCTGGCGTCCTCCGTCACATCTTCGTTAGACTCGGCCGCGCGCTTTTCGCAGGATCGACTCCTCCGAACCGGTAGGCCCCGCGGCCGTGACCGATTCAGTAGAT
>CAYWRD010000190.1:0-2848 GCA_964460675.1 uncultured Nitrosopumilaceae archaeon | reverse complement strand
TTGCTGCGCACATCCTGATCGTCCGCCATTACGAGCACGTCTTCAAAGAAATGCTGGATCGCCGGCACCAGCGGCATGAACGCGCCCATGAAATCATCCACAGAGCCCGGCGCACGCTCCCTCCCGACCGCCTCCTGATAGACCTCGTACAGTGCAATCGCGGCTGGTTCTGACAGCACCTTGGCGTCCAGTTCGAGCTCCTGCTCCAAATCGCGGGTGATGCGGGCACAGCGGGCGAAGTTCTCGAGCAGCTCGGGCCAAGCATCGCGCTCGAGCCATTGCTCCAACTCGGCAACCGCCCGGGCAGCGCGAGCGGGGTCGGACGCCTGCTCAGCAAGAACCGTTTCGACCACATCATGGCGGTGCCCTGCGCCCAGCAGCAAGCTCTGCTGTCGACGGCGGACGAAATCCAGGCAGGCGTCGAGATGTTCCTGCGAGGCCTCGATCGGCAGGCCCTTCGCGGCCAAGTCGAGTCCCCGGCGTAGATCGAAGCTGCGCTCGTGGGCCACCAGGATTTCGATCAGTCCAATGGCTGTGCGGCGCAGCGCGAACGGATCGCGTGCCCCGGAGGGTTCCATACCGGCCGCGAACAGGCCGATGAGAGAATCGAGGCGATCGGCCACGGCCAAGACCACTCCCACCTCGCTATCCGGGACGTGATCGCCTGAAAAGCGCGGCAGGTAGTGTTCGGCAATTGCAATGGCGACTTCATCCGACTCACCCGCGTGCTGCGCGTAGATCCGGCCCATCTCACCCTGCAGCGAGGTCATCTCGACCACCATCTCGCTGGCCAGGTCAGCCTTGGACAGGTGCGCGGCGCGCTGCGCCTGCTGGCTCTGCTCCTCGTCAAGCTTGAATTCGTCAGCCAGGGCCGCGACGAGCTTCTCCAACCGATCCACTTTGTCCCGCATCGAACCGAGGCTGGACTCGAACGTGAGCGTCTCCAGCCGGGGCAGGTAGGCCTCGAGCCCGTGCTCCAGGTCCTGGGAAACAAAGAAATCTGCGTCGGCAAACCGCGCCCGCAGCACCTGCTCATTGCCGGCGCGAACGCTGTCAACTCCGTCCTTGCCACCATTGCGCACCGTGATGAAATACGGCAGCAGCTCACCATCCTTCTCCACCGGAAAGTAGCGCTGGTGCTTCTTCATCACAGATTCCAACACCGGCCGCGGCAAATCGAGGAAATCACGATTGAACTCACCGAGAATGGCCGTAGGGACTTCGACCAGCCCGGTCACTTCGTCCAATAGGCTGCCGTCGTCGACCACCTGGCCATCGACCTCTTGCGCCAGCGCCTGCACCTGGCGTTCGATTTCATCTCGCCGCGCCTGCCATTCAGGCAATATTCCACGCTGAGACAGGACATCCCAGTATTCCGCCGGTGAGCTGACCGCAATCGACCGGCTCTCTTCAAATCGCAAGCCGCGCGTGGTGCCGGCAGTCGCCACACCGGCGAAGCCGAACGGGACCAACTGCTTGCCGTGCAGCGACAGCAGCCAGCGCACGGGGCGCGAGAATTCGACACCGGAGCCATTCCAGCGCATCGAGCGGCCGAAGCTCAAATCCGCCAACAGCTTGGGCAGGGCCTGGGCCAATACTTCGGCGGCTGGCCGACCGGCCTCGCGCACCTCGGCAACGACGTAGCGACCGCCGTCCATTTCCTCGACCCCCAAGTCGCCCACCGCGACGCCTTTGCCCTTGGCGAAACCGAGCGCCGCCTGTGTGGGCTCGCCGGCATCGTCAAAGGCCCTGTCGGCCGGCGGTCCCTTTACCTGCGATACCTGCTCGGACTGGGCCGGCGCCAGCGCCTCGACCTCCACCAGCAAACGGCGGGGCGTCCCGCCGACGCGTACTTCTACGTGCTCCAGCCGCAGCTGCTCAAGGGTGCGGGGCACGGCCGCCTCGAGCTGTTCAAGGGCAGATGCCAGGTCGGCGGAGGGCAGCTCCTCGGTCCCGACCTCGAGCAGGAAGGTGGCGGGCTCCGCGAGCGGCTCGGACGGAGGATCGGGCGGCGCTTCCAGCTCGGGCCCGGTCCAGCGGCCGAGCCAGGGGTGGCCGGCCTCTTCCCGCTGCTGAACGTAGCCCAACGCCACCTGGCGCGCCAGATCGCGCATGCGGCCGAAGAAGGCCGCCCGTTCTGTCACCCCGACCGCGCCGCGCGCGTCGAGCAGATTGAACACGTGCGAACACTTCAGCACGTAGTCATGGGCCGGTTGAATCAAACCCGACTCGAGCGCGCCCTGTGCTTCGGCTTCGTAGAGATCGTAGAGCTGCTTGAGGCGTTCCACGTCGGCGGTTTCGAAGTTGTAGGTCGAGTACTCGACCTCGGAGCGCAATTTAGCCTCGCCGTAGGTCAGCCGGTCGACCCAGTCCAGGTCGAGGAACGTGTCGGCCCCCTGCAGTGCCAGCGCGATTCGTTCGAGGCCGTAGGTGATCTCCACGGCCACCGGCTCAACGACCTGGCCGCCGGCCTGCTGGAAGTAAGTGAACTGCGTGATCTCTTGTCCGTCGAGCCAGACCTCCCAGCCGAGGCCCCAGGCCCCGATCGTGGGCGCTTCCCAATTGTCTTCGACGAAGCGGATGTCGTGCAGGGCAGGGTCGATCCCGAGCGCCAGCAGAGACTGCAGGTAGCGCTCTTGCGGGTCGCCGGGATCGGGTTTGAGAATGACCTGAAACTGATAGTAGTGCTGCCAGCGGTTGGGGTTCTTCCCGTAGCGGCCATCGGCCGGGCGGAAGGAGGGCTCGACGTAGCCGACCCACCACGGCTCGGGGCCGAGCACTCGCAGAAACGTTGCCGGGTTCATTGTGCCGGCGCCGACCTCGGTGTGATACGGCTGCCAAATCAGGC
>CAYWRD010000189.1:0-2881 GCA_964460675.1 uncultured Nitrosopumilaceae archaeon | reverse complement strand
CCCCGGTAGAGGAGGTCCGTGCCCTCCCGTGCCAGGGCCTCCAGGGTGTCGGCGAGCCCTGGGACCCGGATCGTCTCCCCCGGCCGCTTCAGCGTCCCGTCTTCCCGCTCCAGAGCTTCTCGTCCCCGCGGGTCCCGGGAATAGATGGGACCGTGGGCGAAGGTGAGGTACTCGTAGGAGGACTCCGGCATGGGGAAACCGGATCTGGCGCGGTCGATGGAGGGCTCGAGGAGAGCCCGCCACCCGAGACGCCCCCACTGGCGGGAGGCGACTCCGACGGCTGCCAGGAGCCCCGGGGTGGCCACCGATCCCGGACCCACCACCACGTCCACTCCTCCGGCGTAGTCCATGGTCGTGGGGATCCCCCCGCCTCCCAGAGCCTCCGCCTCCACCCCACGGCCGGGCATTTCGTGGCCGCCGTCCACGGTGTGGGCCTCACCGGCGGGGGTCATCACGGTGATGAAGCCGCCGCCTCCCAGGGAGCACATGGCCGGGTGGGTGACGACGGCGGCCAGCGCCGAGGCGAGGGCGGCGTCCACGGCATTCCCTCCTGCTCGGGCCACGCGGACGCCCGCCAGTGCGGCGTCCCTGGATACCGTCGCGACGGCGACCTGGGTCACGGGTGGCTCTCCTTTCGAGGCCGGATGGTGTAGGGACGGACGCGGTTCAGCGGGTGGCGACTTCTGCTGGAGAATGGGATTCCCATCTTGCGGCTCGTTGCCGGACAAAGCTATAAGTCTTTTGTACGAAGCCGTTACCCGGAGGGAAGAAACGTCATATGGTGGTCGAACGCGAGGCCAGGGTCTATCCGGTGGAGGGGTCGCTGGCCGACCTGGTCTTCAGCTCGTCGACGGATACGCTGGACGAGGTCCTGGTTCCCATGGATCTGGCGGGTGGGGACGGATCGTCGGAAGGCGGTGGTTCTCCCGAAGTGGTCCTCAGGAAGGCCGGGGAATTCCTGCGCCTGAACCGTGAGGTCTCCGGCTCCCTTCCAACCGGCGACGAACGGCTTCCGTTCCGCAGGATTCCCTCGGAGCGGATGTTCGGGCGATTCCGCTATTTCGCGCCCGAGGAGGAGGTGCTCATCGGTGCCTATGTACCTCCGCTGCAGAGCCGTCCGGCGTCGGTCCAGCTCCTCTCCCTGGAATCCTCCGCCGCGTCCATCGCGGGTCGCCTGGAAGAGATCGGCTTTCCGTTCCCCGACATGGATCCGAGCTTCGTGGTCGGCCAGCCGGACCGGACCGAGGGACAGACCCTGGTGTTCACCCCCGGCCCGGAGGGAGTGGCCGAGCTCGTCTATCGCATCCAGGTCCAGCCGGACCAGGTGCTCCTCATGGTCAGCGCCGAGAGGCCGCCGGCTCCCCGCTACTCGGAGCTCGTCAAGCAGTACGGGCAGGAGCTGCCACAGGACGGGACGATGATGTTCGAGGACATGAGCGATCTCAAGCGAGGCTCAGGCAAGAAGCTTACCGAGGGAAACCGTATCCACAAGCGGTCCTACGAGTAGAATACCGTGGCTCCCGGGGACGTCGAGTCGTATCCCCTGGCCGGTTCCCTCGGAGCTCGCCTCTTCGAGGAATCCGAAGAGGAGCGCGAGTCCCGCTGTGAGCCCGTCGAACCCGACCTCTCTGTCCGGGCGGCCGAGGAGCTCCAGGATTTCCCCCTCTCCGACCTCCGCGATTTCCTGGAGGTCCAGCGGGATCTGATAGAGCTGTTCCCGCGAAAGGACCGGGGCGAGCGTGGATTCCGAAAGGTCCCCTCGGGACGGCGATTCGGGACCTTCGACCATTTCGATCCGGAGGAGCATCTCTTCATCAACACCTACGTGGCGCCGTTCGCCGACCGCGCGTCGGTCCTCCACCTCCTGTTCGTGGAGGAGCCGGGCGAGCCCCTGGGCGAGCGTCTGGTGGAGCTCGGATTCCCGGTGCCCATCGAGGAGCCCACGGTCCTCATCGGCCGGCCGGAGCTGGACGAGGGAGCCCTCCTGCTCTACGTGCCGGGACCCGAGGGGCTGGCCGAGCTCGTCTACAGGATTCGGACGCGGGAAGGGGAGGCCACGGTGGCCGTGAGCGCGGTGCAGCCGCCGCAGCCCAGGTTCGACGACCTGGTGCAGGCGTACCGGGAGACCTTCGACTGGGAGGGCGCCCTGGTATTCGAAGACGTCTCGGCTCTGGAGCGCGACGACGGAGAGCTCCACCCGCGGGGGAGCAAGGTCCACCGCTCCCTCTAGAGGTCCAGCGCTCCCCCCAGGCGGGAGGTCGGGTCAGCTCTCCGCCACCACCCGGCCGAAGGTGCGGAAGAGGCGCCTGTGCGTGCCCGAGCCCTCATCCATCATCCGTTCGGGGTGCCACTGCACGCCTGCCACCCAGGCGTCGGGCCGGCCGTTCCGCAGCTCCACGGCCTCGATGAGCCCGTCTGAGGCGCGGCAGACCGGAACCAGGTCCCGCCCCAGCTCCTTCACCCCCTGGTGATGGGAGGAGTTGGGCGAGAAGACCTCTTCCTCGAAGACCCCTTCCAGCAGGGAGGGTGCCCTCACGTGGATGTCGTGGATGGGGCGGTCCACGTCCAGGGGACGGTCGTGGTCGATCTCCACGGATCCCTCCCACTGTGCACGCAGGTCCTGGTACAGGCTGCCGCCGCGGCAGACGTTGAGCAGCTGCATGCCACGACAGATGGCCAGGACCGGCAGGCCCAGCTCTAGGGCAGCGTCCAGGACCGCGAACTCCAGCTCGTCCCGCTCCAGCGACACCTTTCGCGCACCCGCCGGCTCCTCGCCGTAGCGCCGCGGGTCCACGTCCTGCCCTCCGGTGAGGACGACTCCGTGGACCCGGCGGAGCTTCTCGCCGGCGGCTTCGGGATCGTCCAGGGGGGTGACCGGGAG
>CAYWRD010000188.1:0-2894 GCA_964460675.1 uncultured Nitrosopumilaceae archaeon | reverse complement strand
CGCCTTTTCCACGTGACGGAACGAGTTGAGATTCTTCACCTCCGTCTTCGTCCCGAGCCCCGCGCGGCCGGTGGGGCGTACGGAGAGGTTCGCGTCCACCCGGAGGCTCCCCTCCTCCATGTTGCAATCCGAGACGGCGGCGAAGTGCTCCAGGACCTGTTTGAGACGGGTCAGGTAGGCCCGCGCCTCGGCCGGCGACCGGAGATCGGGCTCGGTGACGATCTCCGCCAGCGGGACCCCCGCCCGGTTCAGGTCCACCGCCGTGGTGTCCGGATACCGGTCGTGGAGCGACTTCCCCGCGTCTTCCTCCAGGTGGAGGCGCCGGATCCGTACCCTGCGGACGCCGTCCTCCAGGGGCACCGGGAGCTCGCCGTCCCGGGCCAACGGATGATGGTACTGGGTGATCTGGTACCCTTTCGGGAGGTCCGGATAGAAGTAGTTCTTCCGGTCGAACCCGGAGGTGGCGGCTACGCGGCAGCGCAGGGCGTGCGCCGCCCGAACGCCGAGCCGTACGGCCTCCCGGTTGGGGACCGGCAGCGCTCCCGGCAACCCGAGGCAGACCGGGCAGACGCGCGTGTTGGGCTCGACGCCGAACGCGACGCGACACCCGCAGAACATCTTGGTGGCGGTCCGCAGCTGGACGTGGACCTCCACGCCGATGACCGTCGCGTAGCCCCGGGCACCGGATCCGGAGGAGGCGCTCACCGCGCCCTCTCCTCCTCCAGCGGGTGGCGGTACTCCAGGACCTCTTCCAGCCGGTGCGCGAGACCCAGCATCCGTTCCTCGTCCCAGGCCCGGCACATGAGCTGCCCCCCCACCGGCAGCCCGTCGGCGTTGCCGACCGGGAGCGACACCGCCGGGATCCCGGCCAGGTTGGCCGACACCGTGTACACGTCCGCGAGATACATCTCGTAGGGATCCGACGTCTTCGCACCCAGGCGGAAGGCGGGCGTGGGTGCCGTCGGCGCGAACAGGGCGTCGACCCCCTCCCCGAACACCCTCGCGAAGTCCTCGGCGATCGCTCGACGGAGACCGAGGGCCCGGAGGTAGTACGCTTCGTAGTAGCCCGCCGACAACACGTACGTCCCGACCATGATCCGCCGCTTCACTTCCTGACCGAAGCCCTCGGCGCGGCTCCGCGCGCCCATGGCGTCGAATCCGTCGGCCCCGGCCGCGCGGCGCCCGTAGCGCACTCCGTCGTAGCGGGACAGGTTGCTCGAGGCTTCCGCAGGGGCGACGACGTAATAGGCCGGGATGGCGTGGCGGGTCGACGGGAGCGAGACCCGGCGGACCTCGGCACCGGCTGCCTCCGCCCGCTCCAGGGCCGCGAGCACCAGCTCGCGGACCCGGGTGTCCAGGCCCTCCCCCAGGTACTCCTCGGGCACGCCGAGCACGGCCCCCTCCAGCCGCGCCTCGGACAGGGCGGCCGCGCGGGGCACCGGACGATCCTGGCAGGTGGCGTCCCGGGGGTCCCGTCCGGCGATCGTCTCCAGGACCGTGGCCCCGTCCCTGACGGTGCGCGACAGGACGCCGATGCAGTCGAGGCTGGACGCGAACGCCACCAGGCCGTAGCGGCTGACCCGACCGTAGGTGGGCTTGAGGCCGACGATCCCGCAGTGGGCAGCGGGCTGCCGCACCGAGCCGCCCGTGGAGGAGCCGAGGGCCACGGGAACGACGCTGGCCGCCACCGCGGCCGCCGACCCGCCCGAGCTCCCCCCGGGAACGCGATTCCGGTCCACCGGATTGCGCGTCGCGTGGAACGCGCTGTTCTCCGTGGACGAGCCCATGGCGAACTCGTCCAGGTTCGTCTTCCCGAGGATCCGGGCGCCGGCTCCCTCCAGCCTCCGGACCGCGGTGGCGGCATAGGGAGAGCGGTAGCCCCCCAGGATGCGTGACGCGCAGGTGGTGGGAAGGTCCAGGGTGCAGATGTTGTCCTTGACGGCCACCGGAGCCCCCTCCAGTCCGGTGGCCTCGTCCTCGACCCTCACGGTCCCGCCGCCTTCCGGCGGGCCCCGGGAGCTAGCTTCACCCGAATCGAACACGGTGCTGAGAAACGCTCCGACGGGCTCCGATCCTTCGTCCAGCTCCCGGTTGGACTCCGCCGCGAGCGCCAGGAGATCGTCGGCCGTGTAGCTCCCCCCGCGCAGGGCCCGACGGACCGACGCGAGATCCCGGAGGACGGTCATCCGTCGTCCCCTCCCAACGCCGGGAGCCGCGGCACCAGGAAGAAGCCGCCCCGCCAGTCGGGAGCCATCTCCTCCGGACCCCACGCCAGCGGGTCGGCTCCGGGGGCGTCGGCGCGCGTGCGCGGCTCCAGGTCCCGCCCCGGCGGCCCGGCGGCGTCCGCCTCGCCCTCGAACCGGTCCAGCGCGTCGAAATGCGCGAGGATGCCCGACATCTCGTCCGCCAGACGCGCGGCTTCGGCGTCGTCGAGCTTCAGCCGGGCCAGCCGGGCCACCTCACGCACCTCCTGTTCGTCGATCTCGCTCACGCTGCGCTCCTCCCGGGTGCTCGCGTCTCCGGCACGCTCCCGGCCTCCCACGACCGAGGCGGTCCCATGGTCCGGGCCCTCAGGCCGGACGGAGCCCCGCGTAGGCCACCATGACCTTTCGGGTCCCCGCGTCGTCGAACGCGATCTCCGCCTTGATCCTCTCCCCCGACCCGCTGACCGCCACGATGGTGCCGCTCCCGAAGTCGGGGTGTACGACGCGCGCTCCTTCCTCGAGGACCAGGGGCTCCTGACTGTCGGAGAAATCGTACCTCACACGTCCCTCTTCCTCCGGGCCGGACCACGATCGGGACCGTCCCCCCGATCGCGAACCGGAGCCACGGCGCCACGAGAACCCGCCGCCCCCTCCACCGCCGCTTCCGCCTCCGGAGGTACGCCGGGCCGC
>CAYWRD010000187.1:0-2903 GCA_964460675.1 uncultured Nitrosopumilaceae archaeon | reverse complement strand
CCGTGCACCACCTCGCCGACGACCCCGAGGAGGTGGCGCCGTGACCGCGTCCACCACCTCCCCGACGCCCCGGCGCGCACCCCGCCGGCTGCCGCCGCTGCTCGCTGCGCTGGTCGTGCTGGCCACCCTCGTGGTGCCCGTCCACCTGACGACGCTGCCGTCGTTGGCCGCGGTCCCCGTCACGGTCAACTCGACCGATGACGACCCCGACGTGCTGGCCGGCGACGGCATCTGCGCCACCGGCCAGACCAACGCCGACGGGGACCTCGAGTGCACCCTGCGGGCCGCGCTGCAGGAGACCAACGCCTCCGGCGGCGGCACGATCAGCTTCGCGATCCCGACCGCCGATCCGGACGGCATCGTCACGATCGCGCCGACGGCGGCGCTGCCGACGCTGACCGCGCCGGTGACCATCGACGGCGCCACCCAGCCGGGCTTCACGGCCGACCCGATCGTCGCCGTCGACGGCTCGGGGTGGGCGACGGCGCTGCTCGACGTCGAGGGGGGCAGCACCACCGTCCGCTCGCTGGTGCTGCACTCGGCCGGGGCCGCGGCGATCGACCTCGACGTCGCCGGCGGCAACACGGTCCAGGGCACCTGGATCGGGCTGCTGCCCGACGGCACCACGGCTGCCGGGTCGGCCGGTGACGGCATCGCGATCCGTGCGGCCGCGACGGCCAACACCATCGGTGGCAGCGCCGCTGGCGAGGGCAACGTGATCGCGGCCGCCGGCGATGACGGGATCCACGTGCTCTCCGACGGCAACGAGGTCCTCGGCAACCGCATCGGGACCACCGCCGACGGCAGCGGCGCCCGCGGCGCGACCGCCGACGGCGTCCGCATCGAGGGCGCCACCGGCGCGCTCGTCAGCAGCAACACCATCAGTGACAACGGCGCCAACGGCGTCACCGTGCTCGGCGGCAGCGACGACGTCGCCGTGGTGGGCAACAGCATCTGGGGCAACACCGGCCTGGGCATCGACCTCGGCGACGACGGGGTCGCCGCCGACGTCGCCGACGACGCCGACACCGGCGACAACGACCTCCTCAACACCCCCGTGCCGACGGCGGCCGCGCCCGACACCGTCGAGCTCGACCTCGACGTGCCGGCCGGCGACTACCGCATCGAGGTGTTCCGCAACCCCACCGAGGGCGCCGACGCCTCCGGGTCCGGTGAGGGCGAGCAGCTCGTCGGCGCGGCCACGGTCACCCACACCGGCAGCGGTGCGGAGTCCTTCACCGTGACGGGCCTGACCGGGGTCCTCGAGGCAGACGTGCTGACGCTGACGGCGACCGAGGACCTCGGCAGCGGCACCTACGGCAGCACGTCGGAGTTCTCGGCCGCGATCACCGCCGACGACCACCTGGCGGTCGTCAACGACAGCGGCGACGCCGCCGACGCCAGCCCCGGCGACGGGGTCTGCGCCACCGGCGGCACCAACGCCGACGGCGACCCCGCCTGCACCCTGCGGGCCGCGCTGCAGGAGGCCGCCGCCACCACGATCCTCGACACGATCCGCTTCGCCGTCCCGACCGGCGACGCCGGCAACGTCGGCGGCGTGGTGACCATCGCACCGGCGAGCGCCCTGCCCGGTGTCCCGGCCGGCACCTCCGTCGACGGCACCACCCAGCCCGGGTTCACCGCCGACCCCATCGTCGCCGTCGACGGCAGCGCGCTGGCCGGGGACCTGCTGGCCGTGGCCGGCACCGGGGTCACGCTGCGATCGCTGGCGCTGCACGGCGCCGGCGGCACCGGCGTCGCCGTCACGGCTGGCGACGCGACCCTCACCGGCACCTGGGTCGGGCTGCTGCCCGACGGCACCACCGCCGCCGGCGTCGGCGGCGACGGGATCCGGGTCGACGGCGCGGTCGGGGTCCGGGTCGACGGCGGCCGGGTCACCGGCAGCGGCGGCAACGGGGTCACCGTGGTCGGGGCGGCCGACGACGTCGCGGTCGTCGACACGCTGGTGTGGGCCAACGACGGGCTCGGCATCGACCTCGGCGACGACGGCGTCACCGCCAACGACGCCGGCGACACCGACACCGGCCCCAACGGGCTGTACAACCGGCCGACCATCACCGCGGTCAGCGAGTCCGGCGGGACCGTGACCATGGACGTCGCGCTCGACACGGCCGCCGGCGACGTGCTGCTGCAGGTCTTCACCACGCCGCTGCCCGACCCCAGCGGTGCGGGCGAGGGCGATGCGCTCGCCCACACCCAGACGGTCACCCACCCCGGCGGCGCCGCCACCCACACGCTGTCGTTCGCCGGTGACCTCACCAGCACCTACACCGCCACCGCGACCGAGGACCTCGGCAGCGGCACCCACGGCGCGACCTCCGAGTTCTCGGCGACCGCCACCCGCCCGGTCACCGACGACGACCCCGGTGACGTCGCCACCGAGGTCGTCGCGAGCAGCCCGCTGTCGTGGTGGCGGCTCGGGGACGCGACCGGCACGACCGCGACCGACGACGGCAGCCTCGCCAACGACGCCAGCCACAGCGGCGGCCCGACACTGGGCGCCGCCGGGGCGCTGGTCGGCGAGGTCGACACCGCCACCGACTACGACGGCACCGACGACGTCACCGTCGCCGCCCACGACGCCATCGACCTCCTCGACCAGGGCACCGTGTCGCTGTGGGTCAACGCCGACGACCTGTCGACCTCGCGCGTGCCGTTCAGCAAGGAGTCCGCCGACCTCGACACCGGCGGGCACACCGACCTGCGCATCGAGTCCGACGGCACGGTCGTGCACCGCCTGGCGTCCACCGCCGGGGAGGTGGAGGTTGCGTCCGCGGCCGGCGCGGTCGGCACCGGCGCGTGGCACCACCTCGCCATGACCTTCGGCCCGCGTGGCATGGAGCTGTGGGTCGACGGGACCCGGGTCGGCACCGACCCGTACA
>CAYWRD010000186.1:0-2906 GCA_964460675.1 uncultured Nitrosopumilaceae archaeon | reverse complement strand
CTCGACGGAGCGGGAGAGGGGGCGTCGTCGCATGCTCGAAGCTAGAGCGGCCGCAACCCACCGTCGACCCGAAGGGTTGGACGCCTTTCGAGATCAGGCGCTATCTTTCTTTCCCCATCGGTGAGCAGGTAAGATCAACCCAGCGTCCGTCGTCACCCGCACAGTGTCCGTCGTCACCCGCTCCGTGGGCCGCCGGCCCTGGCCAGGCGCACCACAGCCGACCACCAAGACTCCTCGGACCGACTCCTCCACTCGCTCTGATGACCGATCAGGACAAGGTAAGGCCGTATCACGCGAAGGACTCGGCTCCCGGCCAGGAGGCCGCGGACGTGGTCGCCGAGGTCCTGAAGCACGCGGAGGAGCGCGAGAAGGCGGCGCAGGAGAAGTCGACTCCCAAGGGTCCGCCGAGGTGGATGCTGCCCCTTACGGTGAACCTCGGCGTCCTGGCGCTCTACTTCCTCATCGCCCAGCCGGAGTTCCTCGTCGTCAACCCGGTGGAGGACCCCCGGGCAGCCGAAGAGGTGGTGACGGACATGCGCAACGCCATGGCCATCGACGGTATCTCCCGTATCGAGAGCTTCCGGGCCAGGGAGGGGCGCCTGCCCGAATCGCTGGACGAGCTGGGCACGACCCTCGGTGACCAGAACGTCGAGTACACCATCTGGGGAGACTCGGCGTACACGCTCTCGGCGACGGTCGATGGAGTGAACATCGTCTTCGACTCGAGGTTGGACGACCCGGCCGAGTTCGCAGATCCTTCCTTCCGTATTCCGGGATGAGCCCCATGAAACCTCACTCGGCTTCGGCCCCTGCCGCGCATCGATCGCTTCGAGGCAGCTCGAGGGCGGGCTTCTCCCTCATCGAGCTCCTCATGGCGGTCTCCATCGTCGGGATCCTCGCGGGCCTCGCCATCCCGAACCTCCGGAGCATGACGTACCGGGCACGGGCGGTGGACGTGGCGGCGGACCTCGAGGTCGTTCGGGTCGCCACGGCCAACTACAACGGGGACGCGTTCGCATGGCCAGCGGAAGTCGCGAGCGGTGTCGTTCCGTCGGAGCTGGACGAGTACCTCCCGGAGAACTTCTCCTTCCAGGGCAACGGCTACGAGCTCGACTACGAGCGCTTCGACCCGGTGACCATCCCCAGTGACCCGACCACGACGCGGCTCATCGCCGTGGCCGTGACCGCCGAGACCGACGAGCTTTCCAATGCCATCGTCGAGCTCCTGGGCGGCTCTCTGATCTTCTCTTCGGGGCGGAAGCACACGGTCGTCATCGATCGGAGCTAGAAGGCGCGGCAGCCCTACAGTGGGCGCGACATTCCGGTCTCCGCGGTGTAGGAAGTCCCAGAGCAGGACATCCAACTCAAGAGCGACTCCGACTCCAAGGTCCGATGCGCTACGAGAAGTCCACAGACGGAATCCGGGTCCGGGTGCGACCCCGTTTCTCGCTGGCCGATTCCGATCCGGCCGACGGGATGTTCGTGTTCGCATATACCGTCAGCATGGCCAACGAGAGCGATTCCACGGCCCAGCTCCTCTTCCGTCACTGGCGTATCCACGACGCCGCCGGCGACGACTCGACGGTGGACGGCGAGGGCGTGGTGGGCGAGCAGCCCGTTCTCCATCCCGGCGAGTCCCACGAGTATCAGAGCTACTGCGTGCTCCGCTCGCCGGTGGGCTACATGGAGGGCTACTACACCTTCGCCCGTCAGGGCGGTGAGGAGTTCCGTGTGGAGGTTCCACGCTTCCAGCTCAACGGGCCCCTCGTTCTACCCGGGCAGCAGCCCCCGGCGCTGGATGACGACGATGAGCCCGACCTGGTGCACTGACGTCGCGTCCCCTCGGGCGAGGAGCGCCCTCGTGGAACCCCGCCGGTCGACGCGTTTAAGCGTTGACGCCCATCCTGGACCCTGAACAGCAGAGCATCCATCACCGTGAATGACTCCGTCGCCGTCGACGCCAAGCGGATCCTCCTCCGCTACGGCGCGCCCATCGCGATCCTCGACGACGTGACCGAGGCGCATCGGATCGAGTTCGCTCGTGAGATCTCCAAGACGTCGCTCCCGGAGCGCCAGTCGCGCCTCCGCGAGCTCCTCATCGAGAACGGATACATCGAAGAGGACGAGTAGCCTCGAAGCGGACGAGCAGCTTCGAGAAGTCGAGTCGCTGCCGCCCCGGTGGATCCGTGCGGCGGCCTCAGCCCTCCGTCTCGATCTCGAGGGTCCGCACGCCGTCCAGTGGAAGCTGGACCGGTACCACCGTCCGTCCCCGCGAGCTTCGCAGGTCGAGCTCGACTGCTTCGCCGTCGACCCGGACCGATCGGACGCTCCCCGACACCGAGGGCTCGAGCACCACGAGAGGCGGCACCTGCGCGACGTCCGGGGAGAGCTCGTAGCGTAACGCGCCCTTCGCCCTAGCGTAGCGCAGCCCGATGGTGGATGCGCCGACGGGGATCCCTCCGGCCTCGAAGGCGGTCACGTGAGAGGGCATGCGGGGCGCGATCCTGATGCGGCCGGCTCCAGCGTCCGGTCGCAGACCGAGGAGTCCGTAGGCGACGGCGATAAGGAGCTCTGCGGTCAGCGATCCAGCTTCGGTCGGCGATCCAGCCGCGGTCGCCGATCCAGCTTCGGCCAGCGATCCAGACGCTCCGTCTGCCGACAGGTGTTCGGCGTCCCAGAGCACACTTGGCCTCTCCCCGCCCATTGGCTCGGCGAGGAGTCGACGCCACCGCACCCAGGCCTCGTCGGGGTCGGCGGCGAATCGTGCCGTCGCGGTCCGGGCGTCGACGATGACCGCGCGGTCGTGGGATGGCGCGGGCGGAGTCGGATCTCCCTCCAGCAGGCGGGCGATCCAGCCGCTCCGATCTGCCACGGACGCAGCGTCGCGACCGGTCATGGGTAGACGT
>CAYWRD010000185.1:1325-2916 GCA_964460675.1 uncultured Nitrosopumilaceae archaeon | reverse complement strand
GACGCCGCCGGTCTCCGCCATCCGACGGATGGCCTCGTCGGTCTTGCAGCGCGGTTGACCGGGGTTGAGCGCCCGGGCGTTGGAGTGGGTGTAGAGGACGGGCACGCTGGACACCTCGCAGGCGTCCAACGTCGTCCGATCGCCGGAGTGGGATACGTCGACGGCCATGCCCACCTCGTTCATCGCCTCGACCACGGCGACGCCGAAGTCGCTGATCCCACCATCCACCCGCTCCGTCGAGCCGTTGCCGATCATGTTCCGGCTGTTGTAGGTGAGCTGGCTCACCCGCTGACCGAGGGCGTGGAACTGGGCAACGTCGCCCGGCGTGCGGAAATGGGCCGAGTTCTGGAGTCCGATGAGGATGCCGGTGCGGCCCGAGCCATGGACGGACGCCAGATCCCCGGCGGAGTCGATCCGGACGAAGACGTCGGGTCGGTTGGCGATGACGCCGTTGAACGACGACACGAAGGCGAGGACGTTCCGGTACGCATCGTCGGCGGTGCGTCCGCCGACGCCCCGGGCGACGTGGAAGACGTCGATCTCCGAGTCGCGGAGCTCGGTGACGTCGTCCTCTGTGAGGCCCGAGAAGTCGGGTCCCCACCGGGAGCGCTTCTCGCCGTTCAGCGTGGTCAGACCCAGCATGTCGATGACCAGCGAACCGGTGACGAGGTCGATGCAGCGGGCGGAGTAGTCACGGCCGCCATGGGCGGAGAGGCGGTAGCGACGGAGGTTGACGAACGGCGCGGCCAGCGAGAGGCCGGCGGCGGCCGTCGCGCTCCGGATCATCTCGCGGCGGGTGATGGAGCGGCTCATCGGGATTCCTCCTCTTCTTCTTCGACGTCGATGCGAGCCAGCATCTCCTCCATCATGGCGTCCAGCTTCTCCTCGACCTCCCGGGCCTTGGCCTTGGCCTTGGCCGCCGAGAGCTGGCCCACCGCCACCATGTGGCACGTCGAGTAGAAGTCGCGGATCAGATCGAGGAGCTGCTGGATGTGGCGACGGACGGTGGTATCCTTCCGCCGGTCCTCTTCGCGAGCGGGCGTGGTCAACGGGGCTCTCCAGCGGTGACGGACGGTGGGATGCGAAAGTAGGGCACGAGCGCCCCGCCGACCATCGTCGGCGTGGAGCGCGCTCCCGCCCGCTGCTATCCCCCGTACGCCTCCAGCACCCCGAGCACGTAGTCGACGTCCGCCTCGGTGTGGTCGGCGTTGACCTGCGCCCGGATCTCCTCGTCTCCCCTCGGCACCACCGGATAAGCCAGGCCCGTCACCAGCACGCCGTGGTCGTAGAGGTGGCGCACCATGTCCCGGGTCTTCGCCGTGTCCCGGATCATCAGCGGCACCACAGGGTGCTCCCCCGGAATCGTCTCGATCCCGATGCTCTCGAGCCCCGCCTCGAACCGCCTCGTCAGGGACCGGAGCCGCTCCAGGAGCCTCTCGCCCTCCGAGCTCGCGACGATCCGCAGCGAGGCGAGCGCGGCGGCGGCCTCGCCCACGGTGATGGGGTTGGAGTAGATGTACATCGGCGACGCCTCCCGGAGGAAGCGCACGGTGGCTTCGTTCGCGACGAGATATCCCCCGTTCACACCGAA
>CAYWRD010000185.1:0-1315 GCA_964460675.1 uncultured Nitrosopumilaceae archaeon | reverse complement strand
TCCCTACGAGGATGTCGACCTTCGGCGCTCCCGTGTACTCCTCCACTCCCCGGCCCGTGCGGCCGAAGGCGCCGACGCCGTGGGAGTCGTCCACCAGGCAGACGACGTTTTCCTCGTAGTCGTCGTCGTGGCGGGCGCACAGCGCCATGATCTCGTCCAGCGGTGCGTGGTCCCCGCGCATGGAGAAGATGCCGTCGGTGACGACGAGGGCGCGCTTCGCCTTCCCCTTCCACTCGATGAGAGCCTTGTCGAGGCCGTCCATGTCGTTGTGGGGATAGATCGCCTTGCCCGCCGGCCGGGCCAGGCGCATGGCGTTGATGATGCAGTTGTGGTTGAGCTCGTCGGAGACGAGGACGGTCTCGGGGGTGACCAGCGGGGTGAGCGTGGAGACGATCGTGGCGTACGCCGACGAGAAGATCATCCCCGCTTCCCTACCGTGGAACTCGGCGAGCTCCCGCTCCAGGGTCGTGTGGGCCTCGTAGCTTCCCGAGATGAAGCGGACAGCGCCCGGACCCGCTCCGAACGCCTTGGTCGCCCGCTCCTCCGCCTCGATCACCTCGGGATGGAAAGCCATCCCCAGATACGAGTTGGAGTTCATCCGGAGGAACTCCTTGTCTCCCTCGCCCTCCAGCAGGAACCGGGGGCCGCGATCGCCCTCGGCCGGCTTCACGCCGACGACGACCGTCTCCGCTCCCTTCGCGGTGCCCGCTTCCTCCAGCTCCGCGACGTGCTCCTCCAGAACGTTGGTCAAGCGATCGATGGGCATAGCTTCCCCTGTGTGCGTTCAGGTGGTCGTGCTGATGTGCTCCAACATGTCGGCGGTCATGGCCGCGGCATCGAAGCTCGGCTCCCAACCCCACTCCTCCCGTGCCGCCGAATCGTCGATCCGGTCGGGCCACGAGTCGGCGATGGCCTGGCGGACCGGGTCGACGTCGTAGTCGATGGTGAAGTTGGGCAGGTGCTCGCGGATCTCGGCGGCCAACCCCTCGGGGGTGAGCTGCATGGCCGTGACGTTGAAGGCGTTCCGGTGGACCAGGCGGGACGCGTCGGCCTCCATGATGGCCACCAGCGCGTCCACCGCATCGGGCATGTACATCATGTCGAGCTGGGCGTCGGCTTCCAGGAAGCACGTGTAGCTGCCCGTCTTCACCGCCTCGTGGAAGATCTCCACGGCCCAGTCGGTGGTGCCCCCGCCCGGCAGGGTCCCGTAGGAGATCAGCCCCGGGAAGCGGACACCCCGCGTATCGACGCCGAACCGGGTGTGGTAGTAGTCGCAGAGGAGCTCGCCGGCGACCTTGGTGATCCCGTACATCGT
>CAYWRD010000184.1:0-2931 GCA_964460675.1 uncultured Nitrosopumilaceae archaeon | reverse complement strand
TGTCCACGATCCAGCTCGACACGGCGGTCGGGGAGCTGCTCGGCACGGGGATCGAGCCCGAGGAGCTCGGGTCCCGTCTGGCGGCGCTCGCCCGCGAGGTCGTGCCGGCCATCGAGCGCCAGCTGGGGGCCGACTACCGCGCCGCGCTGCTGCGGCTGCTGGGCTCCGACGTCGTGACGCGGGCAGCCGCCGACACCCATCGGCTCCCGACCATGGCGGTCGGCTTCGTCGACCTGGTCGGGTTCACCCGGCTGTCGGCCTCCACCGACCCGGAGGGCGTCGGGGCGGTCCTGACGGCCTTCGAGGACACGGCCGCGCGCAGCGTCGACGAGGTCGGCGACGTCCTGCTGGCCAAGACCATCGGCGATGCCGTGCTGCTGGTCGGCGGCTCGCCCGGGCAGGTCGCGTCGGCCCTGCTGCGCACCGTCGAGGCCCAGCCCGAGGCGCTGGTCGACGTCGAACGCCGTGCCGGCATGGCCTACGGCGAGGTGATCGTCCGCGAGGGGGACTACGTCGGGACCACGGTGAACACCGCCGCCCGGCTGACCGACCTGGCCCACCCCGGCAGCCTCGTGATGACCGACGAGGCCGCCGCCACGCTGGGCCGGGGCTGGCAGCAGTCCCGGCTGCCCCCCAAGCGGCTCAAGGGCCTGGGCACCTCACGACCCGTCCGGGTGCGGTGGGCCGAGCCGTCGGGGCCGTAGGTCGTCCCCCGTCGGCGGCACCACCACCCGCCCTCCCACGCGTAGCCATCGACAATTGTCGATACTCTGGGTCGCGTCGCCGTCCGACAGGCACAGCAGATGACCCAGTTCCCCGTCGTGTCCGAGCCGCTGTGCTGCGACCCCGTCCTCGAGGCTCCGTTGTCCACCGAGGACGCCGAGACACTGGCCACCGCCTTCCGAGCCGTGGCCGACCCCGTCCGACTGCGGCTGCTGTCACTGGTCGCCGCGTCGGGCGAGGCGTGCGTGTGTGACCTCCCGGCGCTGGTGGACCGCAGCCAACCGACCGTCTCGCACCACCTGAAGATCCTCCACGACGCGGGCCTGGTCACCCGCGAGCAGCGTGGCCGGTGGTCGTGGTGGGCCGTCGTCCCCGACCGCGTGGCCGAGCTGCAGGCCGCGCTGGCCGTTCCCGCCACTGCCTGACCCGCCGTCGCGGACCTGGCAGCGCGGATGCGGCACCATGTCCGCCCCCACCCGCCGTCCCCGACGAGGTCTCCCACGTGCGTCGATCGCTGCGCCTCCGCCGCTGGCAGATGCAGGCCCTCGACGCCCTGCGGGCGACGCCGTCACGCGACTTCCTGGCGGTGGCCACTCCGGGGGCCGGCAAGACCACGTTCGCACTGACCGCCGCGGTCCAGGACCTGGCCGCCTTTCCCCACCGCCGGATCGTGGTCGTGGCCCCGACCTCCCACCTGAAGTACCAGTGGGCCGTCGCGGCGGAGCGGTTCGGACTGCACCTCGAGCCCGAGTGGCAGGCCGTCGGCGGCTGGCCCCGGGACTTCCACGGGATCGTGGTCACCTACCAGCAGGTCGCGGCCGACCCGCACGCGCTGCGAGGGGTCTGCGACGACGCCTTCGCGGTCCTCGACGAGATCCACCACGCCGGGTCCGAACGTGCGTGGGGCGACAGCGTGTTCACGGCCTTCGAGCCGGCGGGCCGCCGGCTGTCGCTGTCCGGCACCCCCTTCCGGTCCGACCAGGATCCCATCCCGTTCGTCCGGTACGAGTTCGAGGAGGCCGTCGCCGACTACACCTACGGCTACGGCGAGGCACTGGAGGAGGGCGGCGTCGTCCGCCCGGTCTTCTTTCCCCGCTTCGACGGGCACATGGAGTGGTCGACTCCGGACGGCGCCGTGGTCGCGGCCACCTTCGGTGACGACCTCGACCGCACGCTGTCCTCCCAGCGCCTGCGCACCGCCCTCAGCCTCGACGGCGAGTGGCTACCGACCGTCCTCGGCAGGGCCCACGAGCAGCTGAGCCGTCTGCGCGAGCTCGACCCCGACGCCGGTGGGCTCGTCATCGCCATGGACGTCGACCATGCGCGTGGCATCGCCGACCTGCTGCGTTCCCGCCAGGGCGTCGAGGCTGTGGTCGCGACCTCCGACGATCCCGGTGCCAGCGAGAAGATCACCGAGTTCGCCGAGGGCCGCCACGCCTGGATCGTGGCGGTCAGGATGGTCTCCGAGGGGGTGGACGTCCCGCGCCTGCGCGTGGGCGTGTACGCCACCAACACCGTGACCGAGCTGTTCTTCCGGCAGGCAGTGGGCCGCGTGGTCCGCTGGACCCCTGGGCAACGCCGCCAGAAGTCGTTCTTCTTCATCCCCGACGACCTGCGACTGCGGCTGTTCGCCGGCCGCCTGGCCGACCAGCGCACCCACTCGCTGCGACGCCGGGAGGAGGAGGGGGAGCAGCCCCCCGTCGAGCTCGACGAGCGACCCCTCGCACCGGGTGACCAGATGTCGCTGTTCCGGGCCATCTCGGCCACGGCGTTGGACGACGACGCCGCGGGCGGCGTCTTCGACGACCACCACCCCGAGGACCTCATCCACGAGGACGACGACGCCCACGGGTTCGAGCTCGAGCTGCCGCCCCCGCCACCGCGGACCCCGACCGGGCAGGCCCCGACCCGGGATGCCGGGGTGTCGCGGACCCAGCTGCGCCGAGAGCTGCGCCAGGCCAACAGCGACCGCGTCCACATGCTGGTCAACCTCACGGGCCTGTCACCTCGCGAGGTCAACGGCAAGCTCAACGCCAGCTCGGGCGTGCCGTCGGTCGAGCAGGCCACCCTCCAGCAGCTGCAGGCCCGGCTGCGCGAGGCCGACCGGTGGCTGGCCGCGGTGTGACGTGGCCGCCGTGTCAGGCCACGTCGGCGGGCGCCGACGCCAGCCGTTCCTCCACGACCACGACCGCGTGGTCGACGGACCAG
>CAYWRD010000183.1:0-2939 GCA_964460675.1 uncultured Nitrosopumilaceae archaeon | reverse complement strand
GATACTGTGTTCATATGGCAAGTAGCAGTAGACTCTGATTACAGAGGAAAGGGAATTTCATCTAACATGATTCAAGGAATCCTTGATCGTCCAGCATGCAAACAAGCTAAATTTTTAGAAGCTACAGTTACTCCATCCAATGAATCCTCCAAAAAAATGTTTGAAGCAGCTGCTAAACATCTAAGCTGCGATATCACGACCAGCCCTTATTACACTGAAGAATATTTTACCAAGGATCATGAGCCGGAAGACCTAATCAGGATTGGGCCTTTCACAAATCAATAGAATCAGGAATCAGTCTTCATTGGAACAAAAGTATTTTCTAGACTCTGAATCCATGTGTTCCAAACATGCTTTGATTTTTTAGGACCACCAACATAAAAGTCAGCAAAATAATATCCTTTTTCTTCTAGATTTGTAGTGTCAATATCCATCTCTGATAATAGCTTGATCGTTTCTGATTTTTCATTTTCATCATGAAACGCCCTTTGTTTTAGTGGTCCAACTCTTGTTTTTACCAACTCGAATCCATTTTTCTCAAATGTTTGCTTGATGTCTTCTAGTGGGAATATTCGAAGTGATGTAAACGCAAAGACAGGATGTGTATTTGAGTTTTTTATGCTTGAAAATATCTTATCAAATGTCTTCCATCCAATATATCCAATACAGCCAGTAGAAATTATTAGCTCAATTTTATTTAGAATGTTTTTGAATTTTTCAGGGATTGGCTCTTCTTCGAGATTGGTAGAGAATCTGTCTTTGCACAGTCCTACACTTTGAGCAAAATCTAGTGCAGGTTGTGACATGTCGTTTAGATAAAACTCAAAATTTTGATTATCCATTGACTGTTCCTCAAAAAAGTCTTGCGTGTCTTTAATTGAAGGGTATGGATTTGAATTCAAAAAGAAATCATCTAATTCCTCCATTGTTAATCCATATTTGATTAATGCTGAATTAATTCCATAAGAGCTTCCAATGTCTAGAATTTTGATTGTTGGTGTTTTTTGTTGGTTTATCATGCGCTCTGCAATGTGTATGTAAAGAGGTTTTGTCTGGTCTGCTATTCTGTATTTTAGATTATTCATCTCTTCAAGATACGGCGTTGGAGTTTCCTGCACGTATATGTTTGTAAAATCTCTTTTTACGACTAATTCCTCCATGGGGTTTAATGTTATTTTATCCCACTTATAAGAAAACCTATTGAAACATAGTCAACGTTTGTTGTAATGATATTTTTTTAATTGTGATTTGCAAAAGAATTGTGTTGGAGAAAAAAGAAGGCGCAACTATGGTATGCAAGCAATGTGGTGCAAACTTAGTCTGCCGAATGTCTAGCTACAAGCACCCTTACACTAACAAACTGCAATGGCAAAACCAAGATGGTACGGCTCATTACAAATACAATGGTGGCAAGTTTACCTGTACTGGACAAGACGAAGAATCCAAACTATTACGTAAAGCACTAAAAGAACAAGACGAATTCATGAAAGAAGCTGAATTAAGTAAAGGTTCTTGACTCTAGTATGATTTTTTGCTAATAATTGATACTTCTTCATCAAACTTTTTGTTTGGTATGATTAGTTGTTTTTCAGAGTTCATAAGCTGCACTATGGTTTTAGTCAAACCGATCTGAATAATTACTCCTTGCTTTCCTTCAAATTCTATAGTGTTTCCAAGATTAATTCTAGAACCTAAAGCAATACTCATTCCAGATACTGCATTTTGCAATTTGTTTAGATAAATGAAAGTAAAGAACAACAACAAAGCACTAAGCGATGTTACAGTTTCAAGAGCTGGTGTTAGCACATGCAACGTCATTGAAACATAAACTGCTTCTGCAATTCCAATGAAGATGAAGATTACAGTAGTTGCCTTGTGTGATCCAGAAAGTGTTCTGAATTTTTTATATTCTATTAGTTTTATTATAGATACTACGGCACCTAGTATGATGATTGAAACAATTACGTTTGTAATATTTTCTTCCATATTTTCATCCTGAATATTTGCTAATAAAATATAACCTTATGTTAATACGAACAAAAATTTAGCCTCAAACTAGAAAATTTTAAAAATTATTTTCGCATACATTACGCATGGGTACCCAATCGTTTCTGTTAATTTCATGCGTTGATAATAAAAACATCGAGGCAGCAGAGAAACTAAATAAAATTTATGGCGTCAAAGAGGCAGTTCCAGTTTATGGTACATATGACTGCATAGCAAAAACAGACAAGCTGGAGCCAGGCGAAGTAAACACACTTGTATCTTCTAACATTAGGCCATTAGAGCATGTAAGCTCAGTACTTGTCCTAAGAGAAGAGGCGCCAACAAACAGTAGAGGAATGAAGAATTGACAAAGCTTAGCATCTTCATTTATGACAAGGTGATTGTAGTTCAAAATCCAAGGGGTCAGTCAAAACAATTCCCGCGATGTGGAATTACGCAGGTGGAGTCTTTTGTCAAGGATATGGCTGAAAAAGGAAACCTAAATGAACTAATAGTTTGAGAAAAACTAGCTTAAATTCAATATTTTAGCTTATGAACTGTTATTTTGTATAAAGCGAAATTTGATCTATATGAGCAAAACCGAAACTATGGTAAAAAACATGGTATCGCAATTCAAAGATAAAGGATTAGATATTCTGTATGGAAAATGTGAAGGATATCCTGAACCCCCTGAAATTCAAGACGTCAAGCCAGACGTGATAGGTTGGGATGCAAAAAAGGAATTGTACCATATAGGTATGGTAACCGATCCTGATGCAGTAACGTCTAATTCCACTGAACAAAAAATGGAAGTCCTTGCAGGACAGATGATGGGAGTTGGAAATTCTGAAGGTGAAAGACTGCCATTCTATCTTGGTTATCCTAAAGAAACTGAAAAAACTGTAAATGATAAATTACAACAAATCGATCCAGCAACTAAAGAAAATGTGGTA
>CAYWRD010000182.1:0-2962 GCA_964460675.1 uncultured Nitrosopumilaceae archaeon | reverse complement strand
GTCTGGTGTTTGAGGTTGCGTCACTAGCCGCGAGAGCATAGCGACAGCCCTTAGCCGCCAGACCAACGCCAGGTCCGGCGGTTTTTTTGTTTTTGGAGGAGAGACGATGATTCGGGTAGGAGTGTTCGGCAGTACGGGCTACACCGGCCTGGAGCTGCTGCGTCTGCTGCAGTCTCACCCCGAGGTCGAGCTGGTTTTCGCCGTCTCCCGGTCGGCGGCCGGGACCCGCCTGAGCGACCAATTTCCCCAGGCGCCCGCGCTGGAGCTCTGCACGCCGGAAGGAGCCATCGTGGAGGCGGCCGACGTAGTGTTCCTGTGCCTGCCGCACGGGCAGTCCGCGCCCTGGGCCGTGCGGACGCTCGAAACGGGCGCCCGCGTGGTGGATCTGAGCGCGGACTTCCGTCTGCGGCCGGTTGAGCAGTATGAGTCCTGGTACGAGACGGAACATCCGGCGCCGGAGCTGCTGCCGGAAGCGGTCTACGGATTGACGGAGGCGGTTCGAACCCAGCTTGCCTCTGCCAGGCTGGTCGCCAACCCCGGCTGCTACCCGACCAGCGCACTGTTGGCGCTCTACCCCCTGCGGGCCGAGCCGCTGACAAGCATCATTATCGACGCCAAGTCGGGCGTGTCCGGGGCCGGCAGGCGGCCCAAACTGACCACGCACTTCGTCGAGGCGGCGGAGAACCTGTCGCCTTACAGCCTCGGGCGCACGCACCGGCACGTGCCCGAAATGGAGCAGGTGCTGCAGGAATGGCGCGGGCAGGCGACCGAGCTGACGTTCTCGCCCCATCTACTGCCCGTCCGCCGGGGCTTGCTATCCACCATCTACGTTACGCTGCCGGACGAACCCGATCTGGCCAATCTGCAGTCAAAATTCGAGCGGACCTATGCCGATGAGCCGTTCGTGAAGGTCCTGCCATTGGGAAGCCCGGCGACGCTGCGCCATGCCGTACATACAAATATGGCCGTGTTGGGCTTGGCGGGCGCGGGCCGCACCTTGATCATTACCTCCGCCATCGACAATTTGCTTAAGGGCGCTGCGGGGCAGGCGCTGCAGAACATGAATGCGATGCACGGCCTGCCGGAAACGCTGGGCCTGACCAGCGGAGACGGGGTGCTTGTGTGATGAGAGTGGTCAAGTTCGGCGGCGGAACGATTGCTTCCGATGAGCAGGTCGCCCGCATCGCGGCGGGCTTGCGGGGTAGCGCAGGTGATGTCCTCGTTGTACACGGCGGCGGCAAGGAGCTGGACGAGCTCCAACAGCAGCTTGGAATCCCAACCGAGAAGGTCGATGGGCTGCGCCGGACCGGATTGGAGGCCCGCCGCGCCGCGCTGATGGTGCTGTGCGGCTCGGCCAACAAGCAGTTCGTGGCAGGTTTGCAGGCCGGCGGCGTGCCCGCGCTGGGCCTGAGCGGTATCGACGGTGGACTTCTCCGCTGCCGTCCGCTGCGCCATCCGTCCACCGACCTCGGATTTGTCGGTGAGATCCAGCGGGTGGACCTCAGGCCGCTGGAGGCGCTCCTTGCCGCCGGGTTCGTCCCCGTGGTTGCTTCGCTGTCGCTCGGCGAGGACGGTGAGATTTACAACGTCAACGCCGACCAGGCTGCCGCCGAACTGGCGGTGGCGCTCAAGGCCGATTCACTCGATCTGGTGTCGGGCGTGGCCGGCGTGGAAGTGCAGGGAACCCTGCTGGCCCGCTTGTCCGCCCACGAGCTGGCTGCCCGGCGCCGGGACGGCTCGATTCATGGCGGCATGGTGCCCAAGGCTGAGGCCGGGATGCAGGCCGCGCAGCGGGGCGTGGGACAGGTCAGGATCGCTGACGTGAACGGCTGGCTGCGCGGGGGTGGAACGGTTCTGCTGCCAGGGACGGGGAAAGACATCGAGGAGGAGTCACTGTAATGAATGAACTCAATCTGGCTGAAGCCGCCGAGCGCTATCTTGTACCGACGTACGATAGGCCGGAGCTTGAGTTCGTTCGGGGGGAAGGCAGCGAACTGTACGACGCCTCCGGCGAACGCTATCTCGATTTCGCTTCCGGCATCGCCGTCACCGCGCTGGGGCACGGTGACACTGCCTGGCTTAAGGCGGTCACCGAACAGGCGGCCCGCTTGAGCCACGTCAGCAACCTGTATCTGAGTGCACCGCACGTCGAGCTGGCGCGCACGCTGGTGGAAAACAGCTTCGCCGCCAAAGTCTTTTTCAGCAATTCCGGCGCCGAGGCCAACGAGGCGGCGCTCAAGTTCGCACGACGCTGGGCGCGTGCTAACGGCCACGAGCGCAAATCGAAGTTCGTCGCGTTTGAAGGTGCCTTCCACGGCCGCACCGTGGGCGCCCTCGCCTTGACCTGGAAGCAGAAGTACAAGACGCCGTTCGAGCCGCTGATGCCCGGGGTTAGCTTCGCACCCTTTAACGACCCAGCGGCGGCGCAGGCCGCGATCGACCACGATACCTGTGCGGTGTTTGTTGAGCCGGTTCAAGGCGAGTCGGGCGTCCGTCCTGCACGGCCCGAGTTCTTGGCCGCTTTGCGCGCTCGCTGCGACGAGGTCGGCGCACTGCTGGTCTTCGACGAAGTGCAGTGCGGTCTCGGGCGCACCGGCAGCTTATGGGCCCACCAGCAGTACGACGTCGAGCCCGACGTGATGACCTTGGCCAAGCCGCTGGCCGGGGGACTGCCCATCGGTGCCACCCTGGTGAGTCAGCCGATTGCGGACGCAATCCAGGTGGGCGACCACGGCAGCACATTCGCCGGTGGCCCGCTCGTGTGCGCCGCGGCCAATGCCGTCCTGGGAAGGATCCTGGAACCGGAACTGCTGCATGCGGTTGAAGCAAACGGTCAGTTCCTGGTCGAACGGCTGCGCGCTTCCGGTTGGCCCCACCTTGAAAATGTGCGCGGTCGCGGCGTGCTGGTTGGGGTTGAGTTTGACCGGGAGGTCAAACCGCTGCTGCGTTCGGCGCTGGCGGC
>CAYWRD010000181.1:0-2968 GCA_964460675.1 uncultured Nitrosopumilaceae archaeon | reverse complement strand
GGCTACGGCTTTCTGGCCGAGAGCCCGGACTTCGCCCGCGCCGTGCAGGAGGCGGGCCTGACGTTCGTCGGGCCTTCGCCGGAGGCCATCGCGGCGATGGGCGACAAGACGGAGGCCCGGCGTCGCATGCGGGAGGCGGGCGTGCCCGTCATTCCCGGGAGCGAGGAGCCCGTCGGGGACGAGGAAGACGCGCTCGTGTCGGCGCAGCGGCTCGGCTATCCGGTGATGCTGAAGGCCGCGGCGGGCGGGGGAGGGAAGGGCATGCGGGCCGTGCGCTCGGCGGACGACCTCCCCGCCGCCCTCCGGGGAGCGAGGAGCGAAGCTCGGCAGGCGTTCGGCGACGACCGGGTCTACCTGGAGCGCTTCCTGCCGGCGCCACGGCACATCGAGATCCAGGTGATGGCCGACGAGCACGGCAGGACGATGCACCTGGGCGAGCGCGAGTGCTCGATCCAGCGCCGTCACCAGAAGCTCGTCGAGGAGGCTCCGTCGCCGGTCGTGGACGCCGGGACGCGGGAGAGCATGGGTCGGGTGGCCGTCTCCGCGGCGGAGGCGGTCGACTACGTGGGGGCCGGGACGGTGGAGTTCTTGTGGCAGGACGGGGAGTTCTGGTTCCTCGAGATGAACACGCGGATCCAGGTGGAGCATCCGGTCACGGAGGCCGTCACCGGGATCGACCTGGTGCAGGAGCAGCTCCGGGTGGCCCTGGGCGAGCCGCTGGAGTGGACGCCCTCGCCGGACTGGCCGGGGGGGCACGCTCTCGAGTGCCGGATCAGCGGCGAGGATCCCTTCGGCGGCTTCCTGCCCGCGGCGGGTCGCGTGGGCTCGCTCCGGGTCCCGTCCGGTCCCGGGATCCGGTGGGACGGCGGCGTCGAGGCCGGGAGCGAGGTCGGGCTGCACTACGATCCACTCCTGGCCAAGCTCGTCGCCCACGCCGGGACGCGCGAGGCCGCCATCCGCCGGATGCGGCGGGCGCTGGACGAGCTCGTGATCACGGGGGTCTCGACCACCGTTCCGTTCCACCGCGCCGTGATGCGGGAGCCGGACTTCCTGGCGGGCCGCCTGACCATCCACTACGTGGACGAGCATCCCGAGCTCCTGGAGGCCGAGGTGGACGAAGAGGAGCTCCGATGGGCGGCCGCCGCCGCCGCGCTCCTGGAGGAGGAGCGCCAGAGCGGCGTGCACCCGGCGAGCGCCGACGGGCGAGGCCGCGCCGCGCGGCGGGGGGGCGAGCGGTCGGCCTGGCAGCGGGCGTTCGACCCCGCCTGACGGGCGTCGTTGGGCCACGTGAACGAGGCGGAGGCGATCGCGCTGGAGATCGACTCCGTGGCGGTGGGGGGCGACGGGGTCGCCAGGGACGAGGCCGGGCGAGTGGTCTTCGTGCCGAGGACGGCCCCCGGCGACAGCGTCCTGGCCCGGATCGTCGAGTCCCACCCGAGCTGGGCCCGGGCCCGGACGCTGGAGATCGTCCGTGCCGGTGCGGGACGGCGCCCGCCTCCGTGTCCCTTCTACGAGGCGTGCGGCGGGTGCCAGCTGCAGCATCTCGATCGGCGGACCCAGGAGCAGGCGAAGCGCGCCGCGGTCCGCGACACGCTGGAGAGGATCGGCGGCTTCGACGTCGACGTACCGCCGATCGAGGCGCCCGGCCCGGAGCTCGGGTACCGCAACCGGATCAGCCTCACGCTGCGTCGCGGCGACGGGGGCTCGGTACGGGCGGGCTTCCACCGGGTCGACGACCCGGCACGGCTCGTGGACGTCGACCGCTGTCCCCTGGCGGAGGACGCCGTCAACGCCGCGTGGACGGCGCTCCGGCGGGCGTGGGGACCGGGGGCGAGGCACCTGCCCGCCGGCGGCGAGCTCCGGCTCACCTTGAGGTCCACGGCGGGCGGCCTCGTCGGCCTGCTCGTGGAGGGAGGGGAGCGTGAAGGCCGGGCGCGGGAGGGCGCCGCGGACCGCCTGTTGGACGCGGTGGGTCCGCTGACCTCGGTCCACTGGCGTCCCCGCGGCGGCGACCTGCGGCGACTCGGCGGCCGGGAGCGCCTCGTGGAGCGCTGGGACGGGATCGAGCTCTCGCTGCACCCCGAGGCGTTCCTCCAGGTGAACCGGACGGTGGCGGCGGCCATGGAGGATCACCTGGACGAGCTCGTGGGCGACGTGCACGGCCGACGGGTCCTGGACCTGTACGCCGGGGTAGGTCTGCGGGCCGTGCGGTGGAGCCGGCGGGGAGCCGACGCCGTGGCGTGCGAGGTGCATCCGGGGGCGGTGGAGACGGGTCGGAGGGCGGCGCGTGATCAGGGGGTGGACGTCGATTTCCGGCGAGGTCGGGTCGAGGAGCTGGTCGACGCCCTGGTCCCGGCCGACGCGGTCGTCGTGAATCCACCGCGCCAGGGGCTGTCGCGGGACGTGGCGTCGAGCCTCGCCGGGGCGGAGGTCGGGGCCGTGGCGTACGTGAGCTGCGATCCCGCCACCCTCGCCCGGGACCTGAAGCGGCTGGGGGCGCGATGGCGCATCGCCTCGGTGCGCCCCTTCGATGCGTTCCCGCAGACGGCCCACGTCGAGACGATCGTGTGGCTGACGTCGGCCGGCCCGGTGGGAGACGGACCATGAAGTACTACGTGACGCTGGGAGGACGGCGTGTGGAGGTCGAGCTCACGGCCGGGGGCCTCGAGATCGACGGCGAGGCGACCGAGGCGGAGCTGGCGACGGTCCCCGGATCGGACGTGCGGCATCTGCGGCTGGGCGACCGCGGGCGCACCCTCTCGGCCCGGCGCGTCGACGAAGGCTGGGAGCTGCGGATCGGTGGGCGTCGCGTCGGGGCCCGGGTCGAGGACGAGCGGGCCCATGCCCTGCGGGAGCTCACCGACGAGGCGCAGGGGGACGAGGGCGGCGCGGAGCTGCGGGCTCCGATGCCGGGACTCGTCGTACGGGTCCTGGTGGAGCCGGGACAGGAGGTCGCGGCCGGCGACGG
>CAYWRD010000180.1:0-2972 GCA_964460675.1 uncultured Nitrosopumilaceae archaeon | reverse complement strand
CGGTCGAGGAGGACGTACCCCGCCACGATGACGACCAGGGCGAGACCCAGGACGAGCACGTTCGGGAGCCCGAGGCCGAACCACTTCTCTCGCGTCGTCTGGTCGCTCACGAAGCCTCCGTCGCGTGGTGGGGTCCCGGGATCCCGGCCGCGTCGCGGCCTCGCATGATAGATCCCCTCTCAGACGTCGTCAACGCGACTCCGCGAGTTCCGCGGCTCCTGGCTGTCCCAGCGGTCCCACGGGTCGCCACGGCCCTCCGCCCCGGGCCGGAAGTCCGTCACCCCCTCCCGGCGCTCGCGCTCCCGCATCTCCTCCCAGCGGCGGCGGTCGTAGCGCCAGCGGCGGAAGCCCAGGACGAGGAGCGCCAACGTCAGCGCCACCCAGAACACGGAGGCCCTGCTCAGCAGGTACAGCCACCCGTACCGCTCGGTGACCCCCTCCTTCCAGCTCCGCTCGAACTGGTTCAGCGTCACTCCGTACACGCTCCGGACGGCGCCGTCCACGGTCGCGCCCCCCCGCAGACGGTCGAAGAAGGAGCGCAGCCCGGCCCCCCCTCCCCTCTCGGCCAGGGTCTGCACGGCCGTATAGGAGAGGAGATAGGCGGCCCGGGCGTTCTCCCGGGATCCGTCGAAGCCCAGGGACAGCCTCCGGAGGAGATCGCCGTCGGAGCGAAGGAGCAGGAAGCGCAGCCGCCAGGCCTGGCTCCAGTTCCAGTCGCCGGCGGCGTACTGGGCATAGCCCTCGTGCAGCCAGCGTGGGGCGTTGCCGCCGGTGGCCCGATGGAGCGCCAGGTGCGCGAGCTCGTGGCGGAACGTCGACCGCAGCGCCGGGAGCCGGCCGGGACCGCCCTCCCCCGCGCGCACGGCCACCAGGTTCCGCGCCGGATCCGCGAATCCGGCCACCCACGGGACGTCGGCCGGAGAGGAGCGGTCGCCGGGCACCTCCCGCAGGTCGCGCACGACCCACAGCTCGACGGGGCGCCGGAGGACCTCCACCGGAGAGCCGATGCCGGGCAGCTCCCCCCCGGTGATCGGATCGGTCGTCAGTTGCCGCGCCGTTCCCTCGAGGCCCGGCGAGGCGTGCACGCGGAAGAGGGGCCCGGAGTCCTGCTGCGGCGCGGACGCTTCGCCGGCGCCCACCGGCGGCGGCGTCGAGACCGCCATCACCGCGGCCACCATCAGGGCGACGCGTCCCGTCCGCCGGCGTCGCCTGCCGGGCCGCCGGCCGGGCAGCGCCCCCGGCGATCCGGATGGGTCCTCGCCCTTCGGCGTCACGCCGCGCCGCCGGTCAGGCTCCACTCTCGCGCGCCGCCGCGCCGCCGCTGGTCGCCCGCGCCCAGGCCCGCGCCTCGCCCAGCGGGTGGGGCAGCTCCGAGGTGAACGTCATCCGCTTCCCCGTCTCCGGGTGCCGGAAGGCCAGCCGGGCGGCGTGCAGGAACATCCGCCCGCATCGCTCGGCGAACGCCTCGGCCCACCGGCCTCCGGTGCCGACGAAGCCCTTCTCCCAGCCCTCGGCGTACGTGTCGTCCCGGACCACCGGATGGCCGAGGTGGCGGAGGTGAACGCGGATCTGGTGGGTGCGACCCGTCTCCAGACGGACCGCGAGGAAGTCGGCCGAGCGCCAGCGCTCCAGGCGGCGCAGGTGCGTCGTGGCCGGCTTGCCTCGCTCGACGACGGCCATGCGGGTGCGGTCGGTGGGATCCCGTCCCACGGGGGCGTCCACCGTCTCGTCGTCCCGGTCCAGGTGCCCCCAGGCGGCGGCCAGGTAGCCGCGGCTCACCTTCCGGCGGGCCAGGTCGCCCGCCAGGCGACGGTGGGCCCTCTCCCGCTTGGCCACGACGAGCAGCCCGCTCGTCTCCTTGTCCAGCCGGTGGACGATTCCGGGTCGGGTGTCTCCGCCCACCCGGGAGAGGCGGTCGAGGCGGGCCATCAGGGCGTTCACGAGGGTACCGTCCGGGTGGCCCGGTGCCGGATGGACGACCATGCCGGCGGGCTTGACGACCACGGCCAGGTGCTCGTCCTCCCACACCAGCTCCACCGGCAGGTCCTGGGGCTCCACGGAGGGCTCGGGACGCGGGACGACCTCGACGTCGATCCGGTCCCCGGGCTCCGGTCGGTAGGACTTCCTGGGTATCCCGCCGTTGACGCGGACGTGGCCGTCGTCCAGGAGATCGACGACGCGGCTGCGGCTCAGTCCCAGTCGATCGGCCAGGTACCGGTCCAGCCGATCCTCGGGCGCCTCCTCGATGCGGAAGGACACGTTCCGGGCGTCAACCCCGTCGGTCGCCTCCGACTCGTTCATCCTGCCCTTCCATGTAGAAGGAGACGAGGAGGAGCACGGCGCCGATGCTCACCGCCATGTCGGCCACGTTGAAGACGGGCCACCGGTAGGAGCCGACGCCGACGTCGAGGAAGTCCACCACGCCCCGCTCGAACCGGATCCGGTCCACGATGTTGCCCACGGCGCCGCCGGACACGAGCGCCACGGCCAGCAGACGGAGACGGTCCTCGGACGGGGTCACCCGGTACAGGTAGGCCAGGACGCCCAGCGCCACCAGGGAGAGCACCAGGAAGAAGATCCGGGATCCTTCCCCCACGTGGATCCCGAAGGCTGCTCCCGGATTGTGCGTATAGGTGAGCCGGAAGAAATCGCCGAGGACCGGGGTGATCTGGTAGAGCGAGAAGTTCTGGACGACCCACTCCTTCGTCACCAGATCGAGCGCCAGGACGGTCCCCAGGACGGCGAACAGGAGGGCCGGCTTGCTCAGCCCCCGCTCGTCGCTCAGGGAGAGGGTCGAATCCACCTCAGAGCTCACCGTTCTCCTCTTGCTCCTTGCACTGGATGCAGAGGCGCGTGTGCGGCAGGGCGTCCAGCCGCTCCCAGGCGATCTCCTCTCCGCAGTTCTGGCACGTCCCGAACTTCTCGGGCGTCTGGTAGAGCCGCCGCAGGGCCTGGTCGATGTGGTACAGGAA
>CAYWRD010000179.1:0-2976 GCA_964460675.1 uncultured Nitrosopumilaceae archaeon | reverse complement strand
AATGTCTTTTGATTCAACTTGTAATCCTGTAGTTTTGTTCACAGAAGGTGATAATCACTCCAATCTTACTTCAGCTGATGTTATTTGAGGGTTTACGGTATTTGATCTAATAACGTAGGGAGATTTTTGGTTAGGGGGTATCACTTCAAGAATAGTACTTCCAGTTGAAATCTCTAGTGGTTGCGGACTAAAATCATCAAAGAATTTGACACTAAGTTGAACATTAGATATTGCTGAACGGTCATCATTATTTTCTACTTCACCAACTACTACTGTAAATCCATCCGAGTCTTTGTAAATGTAAGGAGAGTTACTAGCAAGATTAACTGAAAGTGTTGGCGGTGTATCGTATTGTTGTGAAAATCCAGGTGAAAAAGGAAATAGCAGTAATGAAAGAAAAACTATCAAAAAAATTGGTTTCATGTCATAATAGTATCAGTGGAGATTAATCTTGTATGACATAGCATATAGTCAACAAGAAAGATAACAAGGTTTTACCTAGTTTAGACTAAGTAATTATAAAAAGGAAGTAAAAAATGGCGTTTATTTTATTTTGATCTTTTTGCGGTAATTGCCAACCAGTATATCAAACCTGGAGTCAAACCCACAATTAATGGAATCCATACAGGCCATCCGTCTATTGCGCTTGCCATGTTATTCAAGCCGAAACTTATCCTATTTAAATCCATCCAGAAATCCGATTTTCAGAATTGATCGATATGTTTGTAGGTGGACCGAAGGGGATTTGAACCCCTGACCCCCCGCGTGCAAGGCGGGTATACTACCAGTCTATACTATCGGCCCACAAACCAAATGGATTTTCGTGAGGATTTTAATTGTTGTCTTCTTGAGAAGGGTTTTATTAGAAATAGTATGCCTCCAAAAACATGGTTTTGTTAGAATCTCAAGTCAAATTAAAAACAGGAGATAAAGCTCCAGAGTTTGAACTTTTAGGAATTGATGATAAAAAACACAGGCTTTCTGATTACAAAAACTATCAAGGAGTATTGATAATTTTCATGTGTAATCATTGTCCTTACGTAAAGGCAAAGTCAGATGCCTTCAATGAGTTATATGAAAAGTTTGGAGATAAGATTGCCATAATAGGTATTAACAGTAATGATTCAACTAACTATCCTGAAGACAGTTTTGAGAACATGAAAAAGACAGTGCAGGAAAAAGGTTTCAAGTTTGATTATCTTGTAGACGACACACAAGAAGTAGCCAAAAAATATGGAGCAATGTGTACACCAGACCCATTCTTGTTTGATAAAGATCTAAAGCTTGTTTTTCATGGCAGAATTGACAATGCTATGAAACCAGATGATGTTGCAACAGAAAAAACTATGATTAACAACATGGAGAAACTTTTAGCTGGTCAAAAAATTGAAAAGGATTTTGATCCTTCAATTGGATGCTCAATCAAATGGAAAGAAAATTAGACTTAAATGACTGCTCTCGAGACGATGTCTGAGGGCTCGTAGCTCAGCTTGGCTGGAGCGTTCGACTGATAATCGAAAGGTCGTGAGTTCGAATCTCACCGGGCCCATTATCATGATTCAAGATTTTCGTATGTTGATTGACTCCATTGTATAATTTCATCAACATTTGTGGAAACCAAATCAGAACTAATTTTAGTTTTTTTACCTAGTTTACCACAAAGAACGAGTTTGATATTTTTACTAATTTTTTTCTTTAAAGAGTTTACAGAGGTCGCAAAAAAATTCAAACCCTCCTCAGTATCGGCAAAAATTATTACAATCATGATTCCAGGTTTTTGCTTCCAGATTTTACGTAGCAATTTCTGTAAATCAAGTTCAAATAAAACATTAATTGATTCAGACATATCGCCAAGATGAAAAACATTCCATGCCTCAGAGTGAAAAGATGCTGAAGTTGCCTCAGAAATTAAGCTGTTTGGATAGTCCCCAGCTATCAAAATGACATTCTTCTTTGGATCTGGCATTATTGGCAGTTGTGTAAAAATCTGTAGCGAATTTGAAATTGTATTTTGTAATAATTTTTCTTCAGACATTCCAATTTTTCCATCCTCGTAAAGCTTTCTTACATGAGAAATTGCTGGAAGAATGGCTTCTGGAATTAACTTTGAAACTACTGCACCAGAATAAAGACAGTTTTTGACAAGTGAGAAAACCTGATTTGCTGAACCCTTAGTTAGAAATTCAAGATATTTTGGTCCTACCTTATAGTAATCATCTGGAAAATAAAATTTTTCAAGCCCTTTTTCTGCAAACCATAAAGTTACATTTCCAATGTTTTTTTTCTGTAGTAATCCTTCAGCTGCAAAAACGTTAAGATATTTTGTAACAGTTATTCTGTTTATACCTAGGTGTTTAGATATTTCTACGCCAGACATGCCAGAGTTTGAATTTTGAAGAAGTTCAATTATTTTTTGTTGAATATCTTCAGTTTGATATCCCCTAGCCATATTGCTTTTTGATTCATGGTATAGTATAAAGACTAATTTCTATTTACATCAAAGTAATTTTTGAGAAACTAAAATCTTATATATTTGGTACCACATTGTACGGTAAGAGGTCAGTAAATTGCCGAAAGAAGGTTTCAAATCAATCACAGTTTCAGAATCAGTCTATCAGAAATTCAATGATGTTTATCAAAAGAAGAAAGATGAATTAGCTATGAAAGGCGTTAACAGCTTTTCAGGTTATGTTACTTACATGCTAGAGGAGATGATGCAAAAGGACAAAACCTTTGCAAGATATGCTCCAAAGATTGAAAAAATATCTGTTGATGATGACAGAGTAATTCTAAAAGACAATATCAAAAATAGAATTGCAGAAGTTGCCATTCAAAGAGGAGAATTATTCTGCCAACTTTGTGATGAGAAAGATTGTGTCCATATAGGATATGTGTTCTCATTGCCTGATGTATATGAAGTTCTTAATTCTAAAGGAATCAGACAACCAAAATAAAACAGTGGAGGAGGTGGGATTT
>CAYWRD010000178.1:0-2977 GCA_964460675.1 uncultured Nitrosopumilaceae archaeon | reverse complement strand
GCTCCTCCTCCACCCGCTCGAGGAGAGGCGCGAGCCATCTGCGGATGGCGAGGGAGGCGATCCCGAGCGCGGCGATCGCGGCCAGCTTCCCCACGGCCGCCGTCAGACCGGTTCCCACGTGGGTCAACCCCGGAATGGCCAGCAGCACCGCCACGTCCTGCACGAGCAGGACGCCGAGCACCAGCCGGCCAAAGGGCTCGAACATCTGCCGGCGGCGGCGCAGCAGGCGGACCCCGACCAGGGTGGAGCTGGCCGTGAGGGCGAGGGCCAGGTAGGCGGCCTCCATCAGCCCGAAGCCGAGCAAGGCAGACACTCCGAAGCCGAGCAGGGCCAGGACCCCGAACTGGACCACGCCCACCCGCAGCGCGGCCACCCGCTGGGCCCCCAGCCGGCGCGGGTCCAGCTCGAGCCCGGCCAGGAAGAGGAGGAAGCTCACGCCGAGTACCAGGGCATCCTGGAGGAGGTTCACGGGGATCGGAAAGGCCAGGGAGAACCCGATCCCGGCCAGCAGCATGAGCGGCAGCGGCGGAACGCGCCACAGGCGGGCGAGCAGGTGGGCGGCGGCGGCCGCGGCCAGGAGGGCGGCGACGCCGATCATCGGCCCGCCACCCCCGCCCGCCGCAGCTCCTCGACCATGTGGCGGGCCGCGTCGCGCCTGGGCATGATCAGGTGGTCCACGTCCAGCTCGAGCAGCTGCTCCTCCACGCTCGGCGCGAAGGCGTGGACGCTCACCGGCACGCCCGCCTTCCGGCACCGGTGGGCGAGGAGCGCGTTGGCGTCCTCGATCTGGAGCGCCGAGACCACGAGCCGCGCCCGCTCGACACCCGCCTCCTCCAGCACCGAGCGGAGGTTGGAGCTGCCCACGACGCTCCACGCGGGCAGCCCGCCGAGCTTGGTTGGATCGGTGTCGACGGCCACGACATGCTCGCCGCGCTCCGCGAAGGCGTGCACCAGCGCCCGACCGAGGGCGTTCATCCCCACGACGACGACGTGGTCCTCGGGCACCTCCGCCGCGGACTCCTCGCCCGCCGGGGCGCCGAACGGGGCGAGCAGCCACGACCGGTGGCCCTTCCGACCGCGCAGGCGACCGTAGATCCGGCGGCCGCGGGGGACGAGCAGGGCCGAGACGGCGATCGTCGCCAGCCCGACGAGGCCCACGAGCGACAGCATGCTGTCCTCCACCAGTCCCCCGGCCGTGGCCGCGGCGACGAGGACGAAGGCGAACTCGCTGATCTGGCCCAGCGTGAGCCCCGCCAGGAACCCGGTGCGGTCGGGGTGGCCCAGCCGCCCGAGCGTCCAGCCCACGATCAGCGGCTTGGCCACCAGGACCAGGACGGTCAGCACCAGGGCCGGGAGCCATAGCTCGCCGGCGGCCGCCGGGTCCAGGCCGGCGCCGAGCGCCACGAAGAAGATGGCCACGAAGAGCTCGACGAGCGGATGCACGCGGCGCCGGAGCTCCGTGCACTGGGGTACCTGGGCCAGCGCCACGCCGGCCACGAACGCCCCGAGCTCGATCGAGACATGCATCGCCTCGGCGGCCAGGAGGAAGCCGAAGCACCAGGTAAGGCTGACGATGAAGAGCGACTCCGGCACCCCCGAGAGCCACGCCAGGAGCCGCGGGAGCCCCCACCGGACACCGAGGGCCGCCGCCCCGACCAGCGCGGCCGTCCCCAGCAGGGCCAGAAAGAGGTCCGAGCTCACCGAGCTCCAGCCTGCGCCGTCGCCGGTGGCGAGGCCGGCCACGAGCGTGAGGGCGAGGGCCACGGCCACGTCCTGCACCAGGAGGATCCCGACTGAGAGCCGGCCGTGGGACGCCGTCATGTCGCCCGTCAGGTCCAGCAGCTTCACGACGACGACCGTGCTACTGAACGTCACCGCCAGGCCCAGGAAGAGCGCCTCGACCGGGGTGAAGCGGAGCGCCAGCGCGGCCGCCGCGCCGAGCCCGAAGGTCAGGCCCATCTGCACCGCGCCGGTGATCACGGACGCGCGACCGACCTCGCGTATGCGCCCCACGCTGAGCTCGAGCCCCACCAGGAAGAGGAGCAGCGCCACGCCCAGCTCCGAGAGCAGCTCGATGGAGGCGCCCACCACCAGCACGTCGGCCACCGGGCCCAGGACGACGCCCGCCAGCATGTAGGCCAGGATGGGGGGCAGGCCGACCCGGCGCGCGACCATGAGCGCGGCCACCGCGGCGATCACCACCCACCCGACCTGCTCCACCACCGCGTACTCGCTCACGGACCGGGCCTCCGGTGCGACGGGTCGTCGGACGGAAGGAGGATTCTCAGGCTATCCGCGCCGTGGCCTCGTGTCGACCGGGGAGATGAGCCCCGGAGTCGGCCACGATCGTGGGGGCGGCGCGTGAAGGTCGCTGCCGTAGGAGCCGAGGTCCACGCAGCCCGGGTCGTCGGCGACGATGACGAGGAGGTCGGAGCGATCTGCGAGCGATTCTGCCTGGCCTTCCGCTCGGGCCGTCAGGACATTTCGGGCCCCGTCCATGTGCTTCCTCCCGTTGGCGCGTGGCTCGCTCCCCCGTGTGGAAACTGCCGATTCCAGGATCCATCCGGACTCTCGCTCGCCCGGGCCGGCACGTCCAGCCGGTCGGTGATCGTCCTGAACCGGGCGTCCCTCCGCCGTTCGTCGAAGTGGAGCGTCGTGGGAATCGTGAAGGCGCGGGCCGACCCGCCGTCGACGGCGCGTTCCGCGTACCTCAGCGTCACCTCCCGTTCGTCGAGCCCCGCCCGGGCTCTCCCTTCGGGCCCGGCGGACAGCGCGGTTCGAAGGAAGAACGGTTGGGATTCGATGCGCGAATACCGCCTATGGACGCGGTTATCGTGTATCAGATTGTCATCGGGCCGTTCGACGGGTACCTGTCGACGCACGAGAGCCGCCCCGAAGGCCAGGCGGTGACGCATCCAGATCTCATGAGCCTCAGCGACGCCGAGGCATCCTTCCTCGCCACCCTGGCGTCCGAAGG
>CAYWRD010000177.1:0-2982 GCA_964460675.1 uncultured Nitrosopumilaceae archaeon | reverse complement strand
CCGCCGCGGCGCCGTCGTCCCGGGGAACGGGCCGACGGGGGCCGGAGTTCCTTCAGTACTTTCGGATCACGCCCACCACGATGCCCTGCACCTGGACCCGCTCGGCCTCGTAGTGCAGCGCGGTGAGCGACGGATTGGCCGGCTGTAACCGGATCCGCCCGTTCTCGCGGTAGAACTTCTTCATCGTCGCGCTCTCGCCGTCGATGAGCGCGATCACCATCTCGCCGTTGTGCGCCGTCTGGCGCGACTGGACGATCACGTAGTCGCCGTTCCGGATCTGCTCGTCGATCATCGAGTCGCCCTGGACCCGCAGCACGTAGTGTCCCGCCACGCCCCCGGCGACCATGTCCTCGGGGACCGAGATCACCTCCTGGTCCTCGATCGCCTCGATCGGGGCTCCGGCGGCCACGGCGCCCAGCAGCGGCAGCTCGACCGCCCCGATACGGAACGGCTCCGAATCGGCCAGCTCGATCGAGCGGCTCTCGTTGTAGTTCTTCCGGATGTAGCCCTTCTGCTGGAGATTGGAGAGGTGCTCGTGGACCGTGGCGAGGGAGCGGTAGCCGAAGTGCTCGGCGATCTCCTCGAAGGAGGGCGAGTAGCCCCGGTCGCGGAGGAACTCCTCGACGAAGTCCAGGATCTCCCGCTGCCGCTTGGTGAGCGCCATGTGTGGCTTCCCCTCCTGCACCCGTGGATCCCCGCCTGAGGCTCCGATCGTGTCGCCGATCGCGCCGCTCCGGGGCCCGCGACGAACGACCGAGAACGCGCTACCCGAGCCCCGCTCCCGAACGGATCCCGAATATACCCGAAGAAGTACCGAAGCGCAAGCGGGGTGATGCCGACGGCGGCCGGAGGAGCTTTCCCGAGAGGGGGATCGCTCGCCCCCGTACGAGCCCCGCCGGGGGCCGGCCGAGCTTGGACGCCCCCTTCCCCCGGGGCTAAGTTGCCGCCCGTGAGCCGACGGACGATCCTCGAGGAGATTCTGGACCGCAAGCGAGCGGAGGTCCAGCGTCTGCGCGGACGGAAGGTCGAGCTGGCGAGCTGGGTGGCCGACGCGCCCCCGGCCCGCGGCTTCGCGGCGGCCCTGCGCTCCGGCGATCGCCTGGCCGTGATCGCGGAGTTCAAGCGGCGCTCGCCCTCGGCGGGGACGCTGGCGCGCGGGGTCGATCCGGCCGCCGTGGCCACAGCCTACCAGCGGGGCGGAGCGACGGCGCTTTCGGTGCTCACCGACGGCCCCGACTTCGGAGGCTCGCTCGACGACCTCCGGGCCGCGCGCGCCGCGACCTCCCTTCCTGTCCTGCGGAAGGACTTCCTCATCGACCCCCTGCAGGTTCTCGAGTCCCGGGCCGCCGGTGCCGACGCGGCCCTGCTCATCGTGCGGGCCCTCGCGAGCGAGCGCCTGCGCGAGCTGCTGGCGGCCTGCGACGAGACGGGGCTCGACGCGCTGGTCGAGGCGCACGACGAGGAGGAGGTGGAGCGGGCGCTGGAGGCCGGGGCCCGGGTGGTGGGCGTGAACGCCCGCGACCTGGCCACCTTCGACGTGGACGTGGGCCGCGCCCTGGAGCTTGTGGCGGGGATCCCGGCGGACCGGGTGGCCGTGGCCGAGAGCGGGATCGGCGGGCGTGAGGATGCGGCGGCCTGCGGGCGGGCGGGGGCCGACGCCGTTCTGGTGGGCAGCCGGCTCATGAGCGCGGATCCCGGGACGGCCGTGGCCGAGCTCGTGGGCCTGTCGCGACAGCCGCGGGCCGCGGCGGCGAGGGCGAGGGCCGGCGGCGGATGAGCGCGCCGGGCCAGGGTGGCCAGGGGACATCCGACCGGCCAGGGCGGAGCGCGTCGGGCGCTTCCCGGGCCGCAGGAGCGGGTCCCGGGCCTGGGGTCAAGATCTGCGGCTGCCGGTCGCCGGAGGACGCGCGGGTCGCGGTCGAGGCGGGCGCCAGCCACGTGGGCGTCGTCTTCGCCACGAGCCCCCGACGGGTGACACCCGAGGCCGCCGTGGAGATCGTGGCCGCGGTCGCCGATCGGGCCCGGGCGGTGGGCGTCTTCGTGGACGCTCCCCGCGAGGAGGTGCTCGCGGTGGCACGGGCGAGCGGCGTCGCCGCCGTCCAGCTCCACGGCCAGGAGTCGCCCGAGTCCTGCGCGGCGCTCCGCGCGGCGGGCCTCGAGGTGTGGAAGGGGCTCCGACCCCGCTCGCCGGACGAGCTCGAGGACCTGGTGGACCGCTACCGGAAGGTCGTGGATGCGATCCTGGTCGAGGGGTTCTCGCCGGCGGCGGCCGGGGGCACGGGAACCGGGTTTCCGCTCGCCTGGCTCGACGGGGTCCGCGACCGGCTGGGAGTCGGCGGTCCGGCCTTCGTTCTGGCCGGCGGGCTCGCCCCCGGGAACGTGGCGGAGGCGATCCGCCAGGCGAGGCCCGCCGTCGTGGACGTGGCGAGCGGTGTGGAGCGTCGGCCAGGCGTGAAGGACCCGGAGCGGATCCGGGCGTTCGTGCGGGCGGCGCAAACGGCGGGCGAGACGGAGCCCGCGGAGGACGTGGCCGGCCCGTGAACGCGAAGCGCCCGGGAGGCGCCGACCCCTCGGCCGCCGCGGGCGGGCCTGGGCCGCTGGCGCCTCCGGAGGGTGCCGGCCCCGGCTGGTTCGGTCCCTACGGGGGGCGCTTCGTCCCCGAGACCCTGGTCCCCGCGCTCGAGGAGCTGGAGTCCGCCTGGGGCGAGGCGCGGGAGGACGAGGGGTTCGCCCGGGAGCTCGAGGCGCTGCTCGAGGACTACGTAGGCCGTCCCACCCCCCTCTACCGGGCCGAGCGGCTGGGCGAGGCGCTGGGCGGAGTCCGGGTGTGGCTCAAACGCGAGGACCTGAACCACACCGGCGCGCACAAGATCAACAACACGGTGGGGCAGGCGCTGGTGGCCCGCCGCATGGGGAAACGGCGCGTGATCGCCGAGACGGGCGCCGGCCAGCACGGGGTCGCCACCGCCACCGCCTGCGCGC
>CAYWRD010000176.1:0-2995 GCA_964460675.1 uncultured Nitrosopumilaceae archaeon | reverse complement strand
GAAGGCGCCCGTGTCCATCTCGAGGGCACCGAGCACGCGGTTAGCACCGGGCGCCACGGCCGCTTCGCGCTCACCGCTCCCGAAGGAGAGTTCGAGCTCGCGTTCGATCATCCGCGACTGGACACGCTGGGTATCCGGTCCATCTCCGCGCCGGTGACCCTGCGCCCGGAGGTGGCCCGTGAGGTCCGCCTGGCGATCCCCTCGAGGCAGACAGTCGTCGCCCAGAGCTGCGGTGCGGCCGGCGAGCCCGTGGTGTCGGGCGTCGTACGGGACTCCACGGCGGGGCCCCTGCGCGACGCCCGCGTGCGGATCGTCTGGCGGGGGACGGACCGTTCGTACCGCTCGCGGAGCGTCCGAAGCGACGCAAGGGGGCGCTTCGTATTCTGCGGGGCGCCGGCGCAAACCGAGCTCCTGGCTCGCGCGACGCACGGTGGGCTGACCAGCGAGCCGCTCACGTTGCGCACGGCCACACGGGGCGTGGTCACGACCGAGCTGGTCCTGAACACGATCCGTGTCGCACGGCTCGTCGGCCGTGTCCTGGACGCGAGCACCGGTCAGCCTCTGCCCCGGACCGTCGTTCGGGTACCCATGGCCGGCCTCGAAGCGCTCAGCGATCCGAACGGCGCGTTCACGGTGGCCGACGTTCCCCCTGGCAGACAGGTTCTGGAGATCGAGCACCCGTTCTACGGCCTTCAGACCGAGGATCTGGACGTCGAGGCCGGCTCCGTCCTCTCCCTGACCGTGGCGCTGGAAGCCGAGGCGGTGCGCCTCGACCCCCTGACGATCACCGTCGACGCGCGTCGCACGCCCGGCGAGGCCGGTTTTTACGCCCGCCGCGAGCGAGGGATCGGCTTCTTCTTGGTCGAGGAGCAGATCCGCCAGGCCCAGGCCGTCCGGATGACGGATCTGTTCAACGCGGTCCCCGGCCTCACCGTCGCGTGCGGCCAGCCCGACGTCCTGGGCAGTGGATGCCGCGTGGGATTCGAGCGAGCCCGCGCGCTGGGCACGGGGGGGCGGGAGCGACCCTGTCCCGTCCAGTACTTCCTGGACGGCTCGCCGGTCAGCAAGGAGACCGTGGACGCGCTCCGACCCGCGAACGTCCTGGGCATGGAGGTCTACAACGGCCTCTCGGAGGTGCCGCCCGATTTCCGGCGGGGTCCGGACACCCGCTGCGGGACGATCGCCGTCTGGCTGAAGTCCCGGCGGTGAGTCGCGAGGAGGCTCTCAGTACACCACCGCCACCGGATCCGAGCAGGTCGTGGTACCGGCGATGCAGGCGACGTAGCTGAACGACGCCCTGCCTCGCTCCCCGGTGAAGTCCTGGTAGGTCCCCGGATCACTGGGAACGCCGGAGGCGATGAGCCCACCGTCACGATAGAGGTCGACGGGCTTGCGCGTCCCGGTCCACGACAGGTCGGTCACGAGCTCGCCCTTGATCTTGTCGGGAGCGGCGCTCAGGACCGGCGGCAGCTCGATGACGGTGATCTCCTGCGTCGCCAGATCCAGCTCGTTGTCGGCGTCCTCCACCAGGAGCGACACCGTGTAGGTACCGGGATCCCAGTAGGTGTAGGTGGGGTGCTGCTGGTCGGACCATCCGCCGTCACCGAAGTCCCAGAGCCAGGCCACGATCCCACCGTCGTCGGTGCTCGTGTCCGTGAAGTCGCACGTCAGCCCGGTGCACGACACCGTGAACGAAGACGAGGGCGGCTCGTTGGGCGGCGGGGGCGGAGGCTCGGTGACGGTCACGACCTGCTGGGTCACGTCCGACTGATCGAGATCGTCGGTGACGGTCAACGTGACCGTGTAGTCTCCGCCGGCCGCGTACTGGTGGCTCGGGTTCTGCGTGGGCGAGACCGCTCCGTCGCCGAAGTCCCACGCCCAGGCCACGACGCCACCGTCGTCCGTGCTCCTGTCCGTGAAGTCGCACGCCAGGTCCGTGCACGCGTGGGTGAAGGACGCGGTAGGCGGCTCCTCCGATGGAGGAGGAGGCGGCTCCGCGCCGCCGACGGCCGCCTGCACGGCGTTCCAGACGTTGACGCGTCCGTCCCCGAACTCGGGATCCCATCCCTGCGGACCGAGATCGTCGGCGGTGGCCCGGATCATCGCCCGCTTGTCGGCGGCGCTGGTGACACCCAGGGCGTGAAGCAGGCCGGCCAGACCGGTCACCTGAGGTGCGGCCATGGACGTGCCCGAAAGGTAGGCGTATCCGCCGTTCACCCAGGTGGAGAGGATCCGGTCGAGGGCGTCCGGATGGTTGATCTCGCCGCCGGGTGCTCCGACCTCGATCTCGGCACCGAAGCTGGAATAGCTGGCCAACGCATCGCTCCAGATGGTCGAGCTGACGGCCATGCACTCGGGGAAGGCCGCGGGCCAGTCGACCTCCGCTCCGTCGTTGCCCGCCGCGCAGACCGGCAGAACGTTCTTGCTCTCGGCATACTGGAGCGCCGTCTGCTCCGCGCTCGAGGGCTCCTGGCCGCCGAGGCTCAGGTTGATGGCGACGGCGCCCTTGTCGGCCAGCCACATGATCCCGTCGGCGATGTCGGGCGACCAGCAGATGTAGCCGAGGATCGTGTTGCCGCACCCCTTGGCCATGGCGAGGCGGACGTTGGCGCCGTACGCGACGCCCGTCGCGCCGGCACCGTTGTCGCCGTGGGCCAGCATGATCCCCGACGCGTGCGTCCCGTGCCCGTGATCGTCCTCGGCCGTGGCGTCGATGTTGAAGAAATCGTGCTCGGCGACGAGCCGGCCGCTCAGGTCGACGTGGTCACCGTAGACGCCCGTGTCGACGATCCCGATGAGCGCGCTCTCCGTGAAGGCTCCGAGCTGCTCGTGGGCCTCGAGCCAGTCCATGTCCGCGTCGGGCACGAGCCCCTGAGACTCGATGACGCTCCCGGAGGCGTCCTTCACGGTCCCGTCGTTGTGCAGGTCCCAGCGACGGCCGAACTCGGCGTCGGTCGGCACGCTGCAGTCTCCGTCGGCGTCCGCGCAGGGGATG
>CAYWRD010000175.1:0-2995 GCA_964460675.1 uncultured Nitrosopumilaceae archaeon | reverse complement strand
GGTTCTGTCCTGACGACCCGGTGACGCGGGGGCAGATGGCCGCGTTCCTGGACCGGGGGCTGGAGCTGCCTGCCGGTGAGGTGTCGTTCGCCGACAGCGGTGGGCACCTGTTCGAGGCCAGCATCGCGGCGTTGGCGGAGGCGGGGATCACGCGGGGCTGCAACCCGCCCGACAACACCCGGTTCTGTCCTGACGACCCGGTGACGCGGGGGCAGATGGCCGCGTTCCTGGACCGCGCCGGCGTCACGGCGCCCGTCTTCGACGGCCCCGTCCTGGGGGCACACGTCCACGCGCTGTGGGACGACTACGACGACGAGACCCGTGGTCGGGTGTTCGACCAGCTCGCGGACGCAGGCGTCGGTGCGATCCGGGTGGACGTCGGGTGGACCTCGGTCGAGGAGGACTGCAGCGGGTGCATCAGCGACTGGTACGTCGAGCGCCTCGACCGCACGGTGACCCAGGCCCGTGCGCGGGGTCTGGAGGTGCTGGCCGTGCTGTGGCGCACGCCGTCGTGGGCCGGTGCGGACCCCCTGGCACCTCCCGACGACCCGGCGGAGTACGGGCGCGTGGCCGGGTGGCTCGCGGACCGGTACGCGGGTCGCATCGAGGCCTGGGAGCTGTGGAACGAGCCGAACCTGGTCGACTACTTCCACGGTGACCTCCGGGACTACGTCGAGCTGGTGCAGGCTGCCGCTCCGGAGATCCACACCGCCGATCCCGATGCGACCGTCGTGCTCGGCGGCACCGCCCACAACGACAGCGCGTGGCTGGCCGACGCCCTCGATCACGGCGTCGGCTCGCACGTCGACGCCGTCGCCGTCCACCCGTACCCGACCCCGTCGGACGACCCGCCCTCCCTGCCGGACCCGGACGGCGACATCGGGCGCTTCGCGCACCTGACGACCGTGCTCGACGTGGTCGACGAGCTCGCGCCGGGCACGCCGGTGTGGCTGACGGAGTTCGGGTGGTCGAGCCACGAGACGTCCGAGGACGCGGAGCGCTGGGAGCGCGGTGTCACCCGGCAGGAGCAGGCCCAGTACGCGGTGGACGCGATGGTCCTGCTGCGGGATCGCTGGCCGGCCGTCGAGCGGGCCTTCTGGTTCCGCGCCAGCGATCGTGCGACCGGGAACGTCCACCTGGACAACTTCGGCCTGCTCGACGTCGACGGTGACCCCAAGCCCGTGCTCGGCGCGCTCCGCGACCTGCTGCGGGGCCCGGGCTAGGTCCCAGCCCCGGCAGGTGCCGTCGCAGCTCGTGCGAGGGCGACCACGATGCCCGCCACGACCCAGGTCAGCACGGCGATCGTCGCGTTGCGCAGCGTGTAGTCGACGAACCCGTGCACGACCTGGGCGACCAGCGCGCTGCCTGCTCCGGCAGCCAGCGCCCGGTCGCTGACGCGCGGCAGCCGGCGGATCGCGGCGCGTGCCGACCGCAGCAGTGCGACCGCGAAGCCCACCAGGAGGAGCAGGGCGGGCAGGCCGAACTCCGCGGCGGTGTTCAGTGGCACGCTGTGCGCGTGGTCGGCACCGACGAACGCCGACTCCGAGACCGCACGCCTGCTCACCTCGGGGAAGTTGGCCGGTCCCTGCCCGAGCCAGGGCTCGTCGCGCGCCTGCCGGGCGGCCTCGGCCCAGATCGCGTCGCGGTTGTCGTACGGGCTCGTCTCCGCCTCGGTGAGGGTCTCGAAGCGCTGGCTGACGACCTGCACCTGCGTCGGCGCGCGTGGCAGCAGCACGCCCCCGGTGATGACCGCCAGGGCGACGACGGGCACGACCAGCCGGCCAGCGAGGCGCCGCGCCGCCGGCAGGGCCGCGACGAACACGAGTCCCGCGACCCCCACACCCACCCAGGCGCCGCGGGAGAGGCTGGCGCCGAGCGCGGCAGTGGCCGCGATGGCCGCCCCACCCCCGAGCAGCCGCTGCCAGCCGACGCGTGAGGTCAGCGCGAGCCCGAGTGCGACCAGCAGCGTCATCCCGACGTAGGCCCCGAGCTGGTTGGGGGAGGTGAAGACGCCGGTGGGACGCCCGGCGACGGTCAGCCCCCCGCTGGAGGCGGCGAGGTTGCCGGCACCGGCCAGTGCGTGCAGCGAGACGCCGAGGCCCACCAGGCTCCAGGTGACGGCCACGCGGCGCACGTCGTCGGGGCCGCGCAGCGCACCGACCGTCGCGAGGAACGCGAGTCCCCCGACGGCCAGCAGCAGGAGCTGCCCGATCGCCGCGGTGACGTCAGGAGCACGGGTCGCCGACAGCACGGCGAGCAGCCCGATGCCGACCGGCCACCACGTCACGGTCGGCCACGGCAGCGGCCCGTGCCCTGTGAGCAGGCGATGGAGGCTGATCGCGCCGGCGGCGCCCAGGACCAGGACCTCGATCGGGTCGAAGGGGCCCAGCTGCGGCCCGACGAGCGCGAGCGGGACCCCGGCGACCACGCCGGCGATGCCGATCCACGGGCGGGTGAACGCCGCGATCAGGCCCGTGGCGGCTGCCGGCACCAGCAGCACCACCACGGGGTGCGTCCGGGCGGCCAGCGCGACGAGCACGACGCCCGTCGCGGCGCTCACGGCGGCGACGGCGAGGCCGCCCCCCAGACGTGCGAGCACGGGGGTCGTGGTCGTCCTGCCGGCGACCGGTCGCGGTCGCCTCACGACCTGTGACACCTCAGCTCCCAGCTGCGGGCCGGTGCGCCCGCCCGCGGCCCGGACGGTAACGCAGCCACGTCCCACCGAGCCGGATCCCGGGGGACACGCCAGTAGGATCGCGGCGACGACCGGGAGCGTGCGTGGCGAAGGGGAGCGACGGCGAGTTCGCCGCCCAGCAGAACACGGGGGCGGGCCCGTACGGGGACACCGACCCGCTGTCGAGCCTGCTGGCGCTGCTCGGTGCGCTGCGGACCCGGTGGTGGGTCGTCCTGCTGATCGCGGTCCCGATGGTCGCGGCGTCGTGGTGGTACGCCGAGGAGCTGCCCGCCGAGTACACCTCCGAGTCGATCGTGCTGG
>CAYWRD010000174.1:2730-3005 GCA_964460675.1 uncultured Nitrosopumilaceae archaeon | reverse complement strand
ACTGCGACAATGGAATTGACAGGGAACAGACCGTTGCCACCGATATTAATAGAAGTGGGACTGAATCCCACACCTTTCTTGGCGGTCACAATGACTGGGCAAACTTAGTCTTTGACGGCGGTGCAATCGGAGGCTTGGGAACCGGCGAAGAACTGCCTAATGTAACCGAGATAGATGAATTGACTTTGGAGGAGGCCGAAACGATTCCTTCTATTGAAACCATTTACATACCATTGGTGAGACGTTAGTCAGAACATGAGCAGGCGTCACCATGG
>CAYWRD010000174.1:0-2720 GCA_964460675.1 uncultured Nitrosopumilaceae archaeon | reverse complement strand
TATCTGGCACAACAGCTTGAGGCGAGTGACGTGCCTTTCACCCTGGACGAGTACGTGGGAAGCGCCGTGCTGGACACTGTGGCACGCATGAAGGCGGCGATGTTTCCTTTTTTCTCAGACGTGCTGGCTGGGCCCGAATAGGCGCCGGCGCGGCCGGGCCCACCCTAATTGAAACTCCGCTCCAAAAACGCAAGTACCCGTGCCCACGAATCGGCGCTGGCATGTGCAGTGCCCTGCGGCGTGCCGCCGACGGAGAATCTTTCGCCGGAGACGGGATGGATGGCGAAGTGGCCGCGGGTGGGCCGGTAGGGGACGCCGATGAAGTGACCGGCGTTTTCGTAGGCCAGGTGTTCGTACTCGTAGGGGTGATTGTTTTGGCGCAAGCGGGTCATGGCGATCTCTGAGAATTCTGTAGATGGCCAGACCTGGTCGTCCCGGCCCGAGATGAGGAGGATGGGGCCGTTGATTTGTTCCACGGCAATGGCGGCTTCTTCAGGGTTTTCTTGCGAGGAAGGAAAAGGGACCGGCTCCCCCTCATAGGTCCATGCCGGTCTCAGGTCTTGGTCGCTGCCGTAATGGCCTGCCCACGTGACGCCGCTGCCGACGTAAGAGACGACAGCCCTGAGTTGCGGGTAGGTTGCGCCCAGAAGCAGGGCCAGCTCGCCGCCGCGCGAGGTTCCGATTACTCCGAATTTCTGATCGTCGACAGACTCCTGCGACTGGAGCCAGTCAATGGCCGTCTTGAAGTATGCAAGCGGAATCTCGGCAAGCGCGTTGGGCAAGCCAGGACCGCCAAAGTAGTCTAGCGCCAGGGTAGCATATCCGTGGGCCGCGAGTAGGGCGGCTTTGCGTAGATCCTGCCCTCCCCCTGAACCGCCGAGAACGAGCAGAGCAGGATGCGGCCCTTTAGCGGCAGGTACAAAAAACTCGCCTGCCAAGCCGTGCTCTTCCAGAGATATAGTTTCTCTCACCAAATCATCGGCCAGCCACATGCGCCTAAGGTAGGCGGGGCCAACCTGGGCCTCTGCAGTTGTGGCGCTGAAGGTGACCACCGCGATTTGAGCGGCAGAAGGGGCAAAGTAGGAATACTCGGCGTCGGGCACGTCGGGGGCCATGGACCACAGTAGGCCCATAGCATCGACCGCGTCGTAGGTGCCGGTGATGGGCGCCTGGGTAGTAAGGTCGACCACACCTCGATCGTCTGCGGTGAAAACGCCAAAGGACTCCCAGTCGCGGTTAAGGTTGTCGCTCAGAGGGGCGGTGAGGGTAACGGTCTGGCCCGGCTCCAGGCCCACGACTTCAATCTTCACTGCTTCGTCGAGTAGGGCGCTGTCCGGTTGGATGCGGATGGCGGGCGCCAGCTGAGGTTGCGACGTCGCCTTCGTTGTAAGAGGGGAGGTCGACGTGGGCGCCGGCGATTCGGTGGCGGGCGACGTAGCAGTGGGCGGCGCCAGTTCTGCCGTCTCCTGTTCCGAGGGCACGGATACTCCGTCGGAACAGGAGACAACTTGAAGCGCGGCCATTAGTAGGGCGACCAGGAACAAGGCCTGTGCTAAACGTCCGGTCTGCTGCATGCCGGCGATTGCCTCGCTAAGTGCGCAACGCTCTAATTCCCGCAGGGATCGACGTTGCGCCAGTTCAGTACCGTATCGGAGACCAGCATGTTGCCGTCGCTGCCGTAGTCGAGCGTGAGCGTGCGGTTGTCAATTTCCTCGCAGGCGGCGCCCTTCTCCACATCGAAGAAGTCGGGTGAACCAAGGGTGTACTTGTATTCGATGTTGGTACCTTCGAGGCCGCTGAGCGTGATCTGCCATTCGTACGTGCCGACCTGATCCAGCGAGACGGCGGTGGAGTCCCAGTCGGGCATATTGCCGTCCAGGCGGCTGAGCGTGCCGGCGATGTGTACATCGCGATCGGTGGGCGTCCAGTCAGGTACGGTGACGTTGAAGGTGACGTTGACCGTGCGCCGCTCGGCGGTGGCGGTGACGGTGTTGGAGGGGTCGGAGCGGTTGTAGCTGGTGTCTACGGCGATGATGTAATACTCATAGGTGTTGCCCTGGGCCACGGTCTCGTCCACATAGCCAGTTGCGCTGGCATTATCGAGCGTCGTTAGCAGCGCGTCGTCGCGGTAGATCTCGAAGCCGGCTAGATCGCCGTCGGTATTGGGGTGGGCGTCCCAGGCCAGCTCGACGCTGTTGGGTGCGGCGGAGACGACGGCGAGGCCCGTGGGTGCGGGCGGGGGTGTGGCGTCGCCGGTAGCGTTGACGGTCAGCTTGCCAGGGTTGGCGGGCAACGCGCCGGATGGGACCGGGCCGTTGAGGTCGGCGTAGAGCCAGGATTGGCCGTTGTTTGTGCTGTAGCGGTAGAGGTAGTCGAAGATGCCCACTTCCTGGGGCAGCATCTGGGCCACGAACTCGTCGTTATTGCCGGCGTCGACGTTGAAGGCCGCGTCTGTCCAGGTCCAGGCCGCGTTGCTGGCAGGGTTGCTGCCTTCAGGGCCAAAGCCAAGTTGGGCCCGGAGATTGTCAGTAGGGCCGGGCTGATTGGTGACGCCGTCGATCCACACCTGGCCGTAAACGTTCTCGGTGAGGCTGCCGAAGCCGATGGTGTGATTGATGGTGGGCGGCCATTGCAGGTTGGCCCAGCCGATTTCGTAGGCAGGCACGGCGCCGGCTTCGTTGGAGAAAGGACCTTCGTTGCCGGCGGCGTCCACGGCGGAG
>CAYWRD010000173.1:0-3007 GCA_964460675.1 uncultured Nitrosopumilaceae archaeon | reverse complement strand
ATATATTTGGTACCATATTGTACGGTAAGAGGTTAGTAAATTGCCGAAAGCAGGATTCAAATCAATAACAGTTTCAGAGTCAGTATATCAGAAATTCAATGATGTTTATCAAAAGAATAAAGATGAACTAGCAATGAAAGGCGTTAACAGCTTTTCAGGTTATGTCACTTACATGTTAGAGGAGATGATGCAAAAAGACAAAACCTTTGCACGTTATGCTCCAAAGATTGAAAAAATTTCAGTAGATGATGATAGAGTTATTCTAAAAGACAATATCAAAAATAGAATTGCCGAAGTTGCAATTCAGAGGGGAGAACTTTTCTGTCAATTATGTGATGAGAAGGACTGTATCCATATAGGATATGTTTTTTCATTACCAGATGTTTACGAAGTTCTTAATGCCCGCGGAATCAAACAACCAAAATAAGCCAGTGGAGGAGGTGGGATTTGAACCCACGAACTCCTGAGAGACAGGATCACCCATTATTAGATCTTAAGTCCTGCATGTCCAAAAGCTAAATAGCTTACTTTGGCCAGGCTTGATTACTCCTCCAACTAGAGGTGTAAAATTTTCTGTGTGATTTAACAGTTTAGAAGATTTAGAATCATAATCAAGAATTATAAGGATTTTCTACAGCCAGAGGTTATGCTTCGATAGCTCAGCCTGGTAGAGCGTTACCTTGGTAAGGTAAAGGTCGCGGGTTCGGATCCCGCTCGAAGCTTAGAATTTTCTTTAACAGAATAGAATTTAATGACATTTTTAGATAATTTGCAATATCTAATCTAAATTATTCTAAGAAAATATGAGTTTCATATAATTTACAAAATTTGTATTTAAGCTATTACACGAATAGGAAAAACTCAGTTCAAGATCAACTAATTTTGATCCAAGGGAGTGAAAATGAATTTTATCATAAACATCATTGAAACAAATCTATAGCCAAATTTCTGTAACTCCAAAGCCTTTTGTAAAATGGGCAGGTGGGAAAAGGCAGTTAATTCCTATTCTAAATGAAAATCTCCCAAAATCATTTGGAACCTATTTTGAGCCCTTCCTAGGTGGAGGTGCCTTGCTGTTCCATATTCTTACAGAAAGACAGGGTCAAAGGTGTATTGTCTCAGATCTTAATTCTGATCTTATCTTGACATACACTACCATTAGAAATAGAATTGATGAGCTAATTTCATCGCTGAAATGTCATGAAAGAAATTATCACAAAGATTCCAAACAATACTATTATTCAGTACGAGCAAGTACCCCCAGAAGCGAAATTGAAAAAACATCCAGATTGATATTTCTCAATAGGACGTGTTTTAATGGATTATATCGAGTAAACAGCAAAGGAAAGTTTAATGTTCCTTTAGGAAAATATTCAAATCCTAATATAGTAAATGAAGAAAATCTTCGTTTGGTAAGCCAAGTCTTGCAATCATCTAGGATTTCTATCAAATGCAGAGATTTTGAGATAGTACTTGATGATGCAAAAAAAGGGGATCTTGTTTATTTTGATCCCCCATATCAACCAGTCAGCTCTACTGCCAATTTTACCAGTTATACTAACAAGGATTTTACAGATAAGGATCTAGACCGATTAGGTGAAATTTGCCATAAACTAGATTCTAAAGGATGCAAAGTGATATTGTCTAATTCAGATTCAAAACAAGTATCAGATATGTTCAAAGACAGAAATTGGAGAATTAAAAGAATTGAGGCAAACAGAGCTATTAATTCAAATTCTAAGAAAAGAACGGGTCATTTTGAATTATTGATCAAAAATTTCTAAATATTTTACAAATCAGTAATACATAGGTTTTGCAAAAAGAAAGTTTCATCAGACATTTTTGTATGAAAATATATCTAAAAATTAATTTGTATTTTGAAAAATTATAATTTTTAATTCATTAGAATACTCTAGGCATGATATAATAAAATGAAAAGGAAAGGTTGGGTTTTAGTCCCACTTTGACCAAGCGGCCATCCATCTGTATGTCCAAGTATTGAGTTTACAACCCAAAGCTGCAAACGTTACCGACAATACTGCACCCGCTCCAGCACCTAGTGCTACTGGACTGTTATAGAACTTACCTACTTGGGGTTCTATTGGTGTCATGTATGGTGGCAAAGTTGGTCTTGGATATTTGAATGCCGTTTCTAGTGGGTCTGCTACTGTCATCAGGTTTACCATGTTGAATAATGGTAAAGACATTCCTACAAGTACACCGCCAAACAGTATCAAGCTGTGCTTGTTCTTCTTTGTAGCCCAGTAAACCAAATCAAGCAACATAGCTGATGGTAACCAAACTGGAGTTACAATGAAGTCATATGGATATCCAAGTGCAAACCATGCACCTTTAGCTACCCATGTATATACTGTCATAATTAGGCCGTAGTACGTTGCTGTTCCTGGAACACCTGTGAATGTTAGATAGTAGGTTGCACCTACTACAAGCATCAAGGTTTGCGATATTGAGAATACCGTGAATGAAGTCCAGGCCCAGTCAGTGTAGAAGATGTAGTCACCTGCATTAATTGTTAACAGTGTAGAGTTAACTGCAACTACTACTATGAATAAGTAGTGAGTACATCGTCTAAGCCAGACCATTAATCTGTACAGGATAGGGTCAGTATATAAAATTTTAGGGACCTTATGAAGATCGTCAATCTTATGCACAATAGGGTTTTTTTAAAAATGAAATGAAAAAGAGGATTTGTCGGAAGGATTATCCTTCTAATTACCGACGAACAGTGATATGAATACTGTACCTACTGCAGTAGCTGCAATGGTAGCTGCAACTATACCGTTACTACTCTTGTTTGAGCCTTCTTCCATGACTTTAACACAGAATATGTAACCAGTTGCCTCAATGATTGTGAGTACAATGAATGCATAGTGACCACTTGGTGTAGGATATGCCCAAGGATAATAGAAATATCCTGCTGCAGTACCTCCAAAAGTTGCCAACCATGCTGCAATGTATGAAACTGTAATCATACCAGTCATGTTCT
>CAYWRD010000172.1:0-3038 GCA_964460675.1 uncultured Nitrosopumilaceae archaeon | reverse complement strand
GATGAATCATTCTCTTAAAAGCTCCATCCACGGAAAGCTCTAACAAATTAACTAGCACCTGAATTGTGATTCCAGTAATGGAATCAGATATTATTTCTGAACCCATTAACATTCTTTTTACTGCTTCTTTTACGGCAGTTCGCTGATTAGGTTTTAGTCTACCGGATTTTGGTTTAACATTTATCGTTTTAAATCCTAAAAAATACAATGAAATTAATTTTCTTACAATTCCTGAAGCTTCCTCGTCAGAATTAATTTCAATTGTGGCTGAATCAATTTGTTGAGAGCGACCTTGAAATTTTGGTGGAAAAATTTCTAAAGATGCTGAACCTTTTCGTATCATCCTAATTTGATCACCTTGTTTTAGACCCAAATCCATAATCCATTGTTTTGGCAGGGATACTATGTAGGAAGATTTGCCAGTAAACTGAATTTTCCTTGTTTCTTCCCTTTCTTCCATAAATATAGGAAAAAATTTCTTCTATATAGATTAATACAAAACATATATTCATCCAGTGAACTAATATTTAGAATTCATCTATACATATTATGGATCCTACTTTGAAAATAAAACAAACAGTTGACATATTGTTTGGTAGGGGGGTTTCAAGACATTTTCCTAAAAAAACGGACATTACTTATTCAAAGAAAACAGGAAGAATAAGAAGCATCTATCATGAAGGAAATTTACTTTGTACTTTACGTATAGATGGAGGGTTGGCAATAACCCCCCATCTAGCTCAAATTTTACTCAAAAGTAAAAGATTCAGGGAAAACTGCATAGAAGTAAATAGTGAGGCGGCACCATTTGTTGAAGAGGGACGCTCAGCATTTGCAAAACATATTACTTGGTGTGGAAAAAACATCAAAATTGCTGCGGATACCCCAGTACTATACAAAAATAAAGTCATAGCAGTTGGAAAGGCAGCATTATCCTCAGAAATGATTAAAGATTTGGAAAGAGGGGTAGCCGTCAAAGTCAGAGATAGTTTAAAAAGTCGTAAGGAGAATCAAAAACTATGATGCGAGGCGGCAACCGCCAGATGCGAAGAATGATGGACAAAATGGGTCTCGATATGAACGAGATACCTAATGTTCAAGAAGTCATCATAAAGACAGATAAAAAAGAAATTATTCTTTCAAAGCCATCAGTAACTGAAATGAAAGCACAAGATAATTCCATTTTTACGGTTACAGCAGACAGTTATGAAGAAAAAGAACTAGAAGTGCCGATATTTTCTGACGAAGACGTAGAGCTAGTATGTCAACAAGCAGGAGTTGATGAAGAAAAGGCAAGAAATGCATTAGCTGAAGCGAAGGGCGATCTGGCCAGAGCTATTTTACTTCTAACTACAGGCTAAGTTAGAAACAAGGCATAGTCCATTTTAAAAATGAATGATTTAAGTAATGGATTTGAATCCTCATCAGTAGCAATGAGCAGCATGGCCGAATCCAAAGTTACAGGAATCATTGATTCACTAAAGGGCCTTGAAGATGACCTAGATTCCTTGAACTCCAAGGTAGCAGATATGAAAAAAGAACTGTCAGTTAGAGCACAAAAAGAGATCGATAAACTAATGGAAAAAACACGTGAAATGGCCACAAAAGAAGCAGAGACTCTAATTAGTGAATCTAGAGAAAAAGCAAATTCAGAAGCATCAAAAATAAACCAGAATGGAGAAGAGAAACTATCTCAGATTCAATCCAACATAGATGCTAATTTTGATGAAGCAGTTAAACATGTCGTGTCAACTGTTTTGAAGGCATAAAATTATATCACATATTTCGTTTTGTTAATTATCAATCCGTTACTTTACTCTCGTATTGGTATTGCAACGACGTATGGTAAACCATACTATAGATTTGCGAATTCATTGAAAAAACTCAACATCTCATTTGATTCGATACTTCCAAAAGACATTACTGATTACGAGGGAAGTTTGATTTTGACAACAAAAAAAGAAGTCCCAAAAAATTGTAAAAAACCAATTATGTATGATGATGCTTTTGAAAACCACATAACCATAATTCGTGCCATGATGATTCAAAAGCTCAATTTAGATTTTCAAGAAGATGAATTAATTTTAGGAGTAGATCCTGGACAAAGGATTGGGCTTTCGGTGTTGTATTCTGGACGGGAGATAGAAAATTCACTACATTCGTCTGTAGAAAAATTAGTAATGCATATTGTTACAATTCTTGGAAAATTGGGTGCCAAAAAAAAAGTTGTAAAGATAGGAAATGGAAATATGGATATCGCAAAAGAAATTTGTGATATGTTAAATCTAAAATATTGCTCTTCGTTTGAACTTGAATTTGTTGATGAAAAACGGACTAGCCCTAGAATGAAAAATTACAATCAGAGGGGGAAAAGAGACATGCTTGCAGCAAAATTCATCTCACAAAGAGAAGGCTATAGGCATTTTATATTACCACTATCAATGACTGGTTAATATTAGATTTTAAGCGTAAAATGACAAAAATAAAGAGGATATAATTAACATGAAGAAAAATCTTAGTATATCTTGAGTACTGCAGTCCTTATCACATACGATAATGAAGATGCAATAAATGAAGCTATAGGGCTTTGTGATGCAGCTGGATACAAAGTAGTTCATAACATTAAACAGAAGTTTTTGAAGCGGCCAAAATATGGAATTAGTGAAGAAATTATTGAAAGAGTGGAAAATATTGCAAAAAATCTAAGGCCGGATGTTATAATTTATGATGAAGTCCTAAAACCTAGTCAAAATTATAATTTAGCTTCTAAACTACATAGAAACATACTAGATAGAGAAACTCTGATCTTGGAAATTTTTGAACGAAGGGCATCTTCAGCAGAATCAAGACTACAAGTAAAACTTGCACAGATGCGTTACGAAATGGGAAGAGCAAAAGAAAAAGTTCGACTCGCCAAAATGGGAGAGCAACCAGGATTTATGGGCGTAGGTAAATTTGAAGTGGATGTTTACTATAATGACATTAAAAATAGAATGAATACTGTAAAATCAAAACTAGTTAAAGCTGGGAAGCAAAGA
>CAYWRD010000171.1:0-3040 GCA_964460675.1 uncultured Nitrosopumilaceae archaeon | reverse complement strand
CCGTTGGCGTCGGCCCAGCCGGACAGGGCATCCACGTCTCCCGGCGCGATGTCCACCCCGTCGCAGAGGGGCTCCATGCCCCCGTTCGGTCGCGTGGCGTAGAACTCGGCGTCGGCCCGATCCCGACGCAGCTTCCACAGAAGGGCGTGCTCGCGCCCACCGTTTCCGACGATGAGGATTCTCATGGCCGGAGTCTACGAGGGTGAGCCGGAAAAAAAAGGGCGACCGTCGTCCCGGTACGTGTTTCCGCCCTCGTACGGGTCAGACGCTCGAGTCCCGAGCCTCGGGTTCCCCGGCTCGATCCAGAAGCGTCCGGATCTGGCGCGCGAGCTCCGCCACGGAGAAGGGCTTCTGCAGGACCGCGATGGAGTCCGGCCGGGGGCCGGCCCGACGCCGGACGATGTCGGCGCTGTACCCGGAGGTGAGGAGGGCGGGCAGGTCGGGATCCCGGCGCCTCAGCGTCTCGATGAGCTCCGATCCTCCCATGCCGGGCAGCACGAGATCCGAGAGCACCAGGTCGATGATCCGGCCGTCGTCTGATTCGTCGAGCAGCCTGAGAGCCTCCTCGGCGTCCCGGGCCTGGATCGTCTGATACCCCTGGGCCTCCAGGGCCCGCACCGTGACCTTCCGAACCGTCTCCTCGTCTTCGACGACGAGGATCGTCTCCGTGCCGGTGGGGACGGCGTGGTCCCGGGCCGCCGTGGATCGGGGGCTGGCGGCCTCGAGAGCCGGCAGCATGACGGTGAAGGTCGATCCGACCCCCTCTTCGCTGTACACCCGGATGTCGCCGCCGCTCGTCGACACGATGCCGTAGCAGATCGCCAGGCCGAGGCCCGTGCCGGAGTCTCCTTTCGTGCTGAAGAAGGGCTCGAAGATGCTGTCCTGGATGTCCCGGGGAATCCCCCCTCCCTCGTCGCTCACGCCCAGGACGACGCAATGCCCCGAGTCGGCGTCCTCCGTCGTCAGGAGCTCCAGGGGACGACGCTGCACCTCGACGGTGATCGTGCCGCCGTCCGGCATGGCGTCCCTGGCGTTGATGACCAGGTTCATGAGCACCTGATCCAGCTCCGCGCGGTCGATGTGTACCGAGAGTGGTCCGGTCTCGACGATGGTTCGAAGCTCGTGGCGCTCGCCGATGATCCGCCGCAGCATCGGTGACATGTCCTCCACCACCTCGTCGACGCACACGGCTTCGGGCTCGTGCTCGCGGCCCCTGGAAAAGCTCAGGAGCTGTCGGGTGAGGAGCGCGGCCCGCTCCGACGTGTCGACGATGCTCTGCAGCGCCTCCTGGACGGGCTCCGGCACCCCCTCCTCCTCCTGGGCGGTCCGGGTCTCCATGAGCAGCACCGTGAGGAGATTGTTGAAGTCGTGTGCGATGCCGCCCGCGAGACGGCCGACGGCCTCCATCTTCTGGGACTGGCGAACCTTGCGCTCGATGCGCGCTCGCTCGCGGGCGGCACGCTGACGCTCGGCCACGCGCCCGAGCTGGACCCCGGCCTGATGCAACGTCTCGAGGAGCTCGGCGTCCCGGGGCCTCGGCTCCGGGTGCAGCACCTCGACGATCGCCACGATCTCGCTCCCGGCGATGACGGGAACGGCCACCACCGAGCCCAGCCCGCTCCTCTCGGCGGCCGCGGAGCGAACGAAGCTCGGGTCCCGGGTCACCTCCTCGACCCATTCGGGCACACCGCTCCGGTACACCCGGCCGACCAGCCCCTCCTCCACGATCCGGGACGTGCGCTCGCGGGTGTCCCGCTCGTAGGGACCGTGGTCTCCTTGCCCCGGGGTGATCCAGATCCCGGTGGGCTCGAGGCCTCCGTCATCCGGTGAGTGGAGGAAGGCGTGGCCCAGCGAGCAGTCCGTCGTGGCGCAGATCGCTTCGAGGGCCGCTTCCAGGGCCTCGGGGAAGTCCGTGGTCTCGTTGGCGATGGACGTCACCGCCTGGAGCAGCTCGAGGCGCCGGGCCTGTCGCCCGATGGCTCTCTCCGCCGCTCGGTGCTCCGTCACGTCCTCGATGACGCCCTCGATGAACTGCGAGGCCCCGCTCGGGGCGCGAACGAGGCGTGCGTGGTCGCGGATCCAGATCTGTCGCCCGTCGCGCCGGTGAATCCGGAACTCCTCGGTGACCACCGCCTTCTCCTCGAGCTTCTCGATCCACACGTCGCGCTCGTCGGGCACGACGTAGAGCTCGGCGAGGTCGGCGCCGAGGAACTCGGATCGGCTCGAGAAGCCGAGGATGTCCAGGAGGGCGGAATTCCCGTAGAGCAGCCCACCTTCCATGGCCGAGCGGTAGATTCCCGCCGGAAGTCGGTCGAGGAGGTCGCGCATCTCCGCCTCGGCGCTCGTGAGTGCCAGCCGTTGGTCCTGACGCTCGATGGCCCTCCCGACCGCCAGCGGGAGCCGCCTGTAATGCTGGGCGTCCTTCACGACATAGTCGTCGATGCCTCCCTTCATCGCCCGGACCGCCACCTCCTCGGTCCCCGTGCCGGTGAAGATGACCGCCCCGATGTAGGGAGAGCGCTCGCGGATGCGCTCCACCAGGGTGAGCCCGTCGCTCCATCCCAGGTGGTAGTCCGAGATGAGCGCGTCGAACTGCTCGTCGACGGCCTCCTCGAAGTCCTGGGCGGACGCGACCTCGGTGATCTCCACCTCGGGATAGGCTCGTTCCAGCGCACGTCGGATGAGGACCCGGTCGTGGGACGAGTCGTCGATGACGAGGATGCGGCGGGGTGCGCCGGTCTCGGAGCCGTTCCTGGAGAGCTCAGCCATCGCCGATCGGCCCTCCGACGTTCACGTCGAGCCAGTACCCTGCCACCATCTCGGCGAGCCGCCGCATCGCCTCGTGTCTGGTCGGCTTCCGGAGATAGGAGTTCGCGCCGAGCTCGTAGGCCCGCTGGATGTCTTCGGGGCGCAGCGAGGACGTGAGCACCACCACCGGAAGCTGCGTGATGCCGGCCTCCCAGCGGAGCCAGCGAAGCACGTCGTGGCCCTTCCGTCTCGGCAGGTTGAGGTCGAGGATGATCAACGCCGGCCACCGATG
>CAYWRD010000170.1:0-3068 GCA_964460675.1 uncultured Nitrosopumilaceae archaeon | reverse complement strand
ATGATTTAATCGGAGTTATGGGAGATTCTAAAGTAACAAAAAAACCAGTTGGTAATGATCTAAGAGAAGGTAAAAAATCACTTCCAATTCTAATGGCTATTAAAAAATCCAAAGGACAAGAAAAAAAGAAAATTCTCAAAGTATTTGGAAATTCCAAAGCATCAAAAAAAGAAATGCAAGAAGCCGTACAAACCATTAGAAATCTCGGAATAGAAGAAAATGTAAGAAATCAGGCACAAAAATATGCCAATAAGGCTCGACAATCACTCTCAAAATACTCAGGAACCTCCAAAGAAGAGATTGTTACTTTGTTGGATTTTGTAGTAAAAAGGAGCCTATAAAGATAAAAATTTAGATTTTCGATTCTTGTTTTTCCATATTCTTTTTTAAATACAAAGAAACCATTCAAACTCCGAGGAATCAAATTGAGAAATGAGATAGGACTGATAGTAAACAGATTAGTGTATGGCTTTACATTTGCTTTTGTTTATCAAATAATTGTAGGAATAGCTACATCAATTCTGTCTATTCCATTGAGTGGAAATATTTCTGATCTTTTTTTGGGTATTGAAAAAGCAGACGAAGAAGGAGTTATTTTGATTGTATGGTGGATAATTTCTACAATAATTATTACTGTTATTTCATTGTTAATTATCAAAAATCGTAGATATTTTTCTCCTTTTAGAAATGAGAAAAACATAGAGATACCACCAAACATTACTCCTTTGACGGCAATCATTGTAGGTGCCATTATCTCATTTACTTTCTTTTTAATGGACACAATAATTGGATCATTTGTTTCTACCAGTGCAACAGATGTAGAAGCAATATATCAAGCAGCTTTAGATGGAAATTTTGCACCATTATATCTTAGTATATTATTTTCAATAATTACTGGCTTTACAATAGTTGGTGTAGTAAGTAAAACCTCTAAAGTAGCAGAGATTACACGAGTAAATGAACTAACCAGATTATCTAAATTAATTAAAAAAAATTCTGGGAAATCTAAGACTCTAGCTGATACTGTGGGGTTAAGACCAGGTGAATTAGTTCATATTGGTGAGAAGAAGGTAGAAAAAGTTCAGATAGATCTTTTCGAATATGATCAAGACAATATTTTGGAATCAAAGGATACAACTATTGAAGAATGTTTAGAATCTAAAGTAAAATCAAATGTTTCATGGGTCAACATAATTGGTATTCATGATGCAGACATCATTAAAAAATTTGGAGATGCATTTGGACTGCATGCATTGCATCAAGCAAACATAATGAATACTGAGTTAAGGCCTACAATAGAAATTTCAGATAATTACATTTTCCTATTATTGAAAATGCCTCATTTTAATGACGAGAAAGGCAAAGTCGAATTAGAACAAATTTCTATAATTATAGCACAACATCATCTTATCACATTTCAAGAGAATGAAGAGGACTTTTTTGAAAACATTCGTAAAAGACTAAGGGACAATATAGGAACAATTAGAAAAAAGCCGAGTGATTATCTAGGATATGCATTACTTGATGCAATAATTGATAGTTATTTTTTGGTGTTAGAAAAAATAAGCGATATTTCAGAAAATCTCGAAGAAGAATTATTATCAAATCCAAACCCGAATACTCTGCAGACTCTTCAACTATTAAAACGACAAATGATTTTGCTTAGAAGATCTGTATGGCCATCAAGAGAAGTTTTAGATAGTTTACAACGAAGCCAGACAGCTTTGATTCATGAAGAGACTAAGACCTATCTGAGAGATTCATACAATCACCTAGTACAAGTAATTGATACAATAGAAGGACTACGTGATGTCGTAGGAGGAATGCTTGATACATATCTTTCAAGCGTAAGCAACAAAATGAATGAAGTTATGAAGACTTTAACGGTAGTTGCAAGCATATTCATTCCTATCACATTCATTGCAGGTGTTTATGGTACAAATTTTGAATATATTCCAGAATTGTCTTGGAAAGGTAGCTACTTTGTAATGTTAGGAGGAATGGGAATTGTTGTAGGGATCATGTTAGCTTGGTTTAAGAAGAAACATTGGGTGTAGAACGTTAAAAAATTCATTGGTCTATATTGATTCATGTATTATGCCTGATTTGTGGCTGTTAGTATAAAAATGGCAGTCATACAGCTATTTCAAAGGAGTTTGCAATTTGGATGATAATTTAAAAAAAGAAGTTAGAAAAATCGCATTACAAAATGCATATGAACATGGTGGCGATACCAAAGATAAAATCGTACTATCAAAAATTCTAGGGACACAACCAGAGTTAAGAACAAAAGTAAAAGACATTATTGGCGAGATATCTCAAATCGTATCAGAAATAAATCAGAAATCATTAGATGAACAACATAAGGAAATTGAAGAAACATTTCCTGATTTGTTAAAACCAAAGGAAAAAAAAGAAGAAAAAGAAGGATTACCGCCTCTCGAAAATGCAAAACATGGTCAAGTAATCACAAGATTTCCTCCAGAACCAAATGGATATCCACACATAGGTCATGCCAAAGCTGCCATAATCAATGAAGAGTATGCAAAAATGTACGAAGGTAAAAAAATTCTTAGAATGGATGATACAAATCCGGAAGCCGAAAGGATGGAATACTATGCAGCAATAAAAGTTGGCTTAGAGTGGTTGGGAATAAAATACGACATTATAAAAAATACTTCAGACGATATGGAGTTACTAATAGAGAAAGGCACTGAGTTAATTGATTCTAGTAAAGCATATGTCTGTACTTGTAAGAGAGACGATATTAGTAAAAATAGAAGAGAGATGAAATCTTGCAAATGCAGTATGTCAGATGTTGATGAACATAAAAACAGATGGAAAAAAATGTTTGAAAAATTCAAACCGGGAGAAGCTATTGTAAGATTCAGAGGGGATATGAAATCAACAAACACGGTCATGCGTGATCCTGTTTTATTTAGAATAATCGAAGAAAAACATCCATTACTTGGTGACAAGTACAGAGTTTGGCCAAGTTATGATTTAGCTATTGCTATAGAAGATAGTATTGATGGAGTTACTCATGCATTCAGATCCAAGGAATACGA
>CAYWRD010000169.1:0-3104 GCA_964460675.1 uncultured Nitrosopumilaceae archaeon | reverse complement strand
TCATACAAAAATCTTGCAGATTTTCTTTCATAAATTGCACCTCTCCCCACTATACCAAATTTTTTTGCAACACACCAAGTTCGCCAATTAACGTTATGTGTTCCTGTCAATGATGCTGTTACTATTGTTGCAAGATCATAGTCGTCTGCTAAAATCTCAGTTAAAAGTTTCTCACTTAATCTAGAACGTGATGACAGGATTATTCTGTATGCATCAGAGCGAGACTCTACCGTAACACCAAGCATTGCAGACAGCATAGATGAAAGTAGTGTGGATATAGTAGAATTAATCTTGGTTCCAAAACATGAATGAAGAACCACAATTCCTTGTAAACGGTTTGACTCAATCACAATAGTTGTATTGTTTGGTGTAAAATCTAAATCCAAGTTTTCGATTACTTTGTTTACAAGTTTTAAGGAACCATCACGTACTTTAGTGCGGAAAAGACCTACCTTTTTTGCTGTATTGTAATCAACTGGAATACTTTCACCCTCCCAATAAGGTACGGTGATTCCTCCTCCCCTAAATGGTTCCACGTTTACCTGAAATGATTTTTCATCAACATTAAGAATCCTCCATTGAGAGCCTTTTAGCACAAAGATATTGCCAGATTCGCCATAGTCTCCTACGAATCGTTGATCAAGACTTCCAATAATTTTTTTTCCTACAGAATCAAAGACCTTGAATTTTAAGATATCAGGGATTGTAGATAGATTCTCAAAATAATATTTGAAGGATCTTCCTTTTTTCCAAAAACTCATTTTTTCTTTGTTAAAAAATATCAAATAATTAGAGTCTAGCATCTCTAATACTGCCACTAATTGTTGTAAAGTCAGATTCCTGAAGGGATAAGCCCTAGTAACTATTTGAAAGGCAGTATCAATTGAGACTTCACCTAATTGCATTGTCAAACCAACCAGATGATGGGCAAGGACATCAAGTGAACCATCATGAATCTTTTGTTCTTCAATTGAGCCTTCCTGTACTCTTTCAAGAATGGCTCTTGCTTCAAATTCATCATCAGAGTTATTGGTAACAATCAAACCTTTTGCCGATGCTTCTTTGTTATGTCTACTACGACCAATTCGTTGAACTAATTTTGAAACTTGTCGTGGAGAGCCATAATGAACAACTAATTCAACTGAACCTATATCAAGTCCGAGTTCCAAAGACGATGTACAAACAACAATTCCTGGTTTTCCCTCACGCAAGGTATATTCTGTTTCTTCTCTTACTTGTCTAGAAAGTGAGCCATGATGTAATTCTATTGGAATACTTGTTTTATCCTTTAAAATTGATGCAAAAAATTCTGCCTCACCCCTAGTATTAGTAAACAACAGAATAGGCGATGACAGTTCAAGTTTCTTTACATAATCTAATACAGAATCAGCAACATCATAGATTGTTCCATCAACAAATTTTACATCAACATCATATTTTCGAATAGAAGTATCTTGAATTATCTGGCATTTCCGTTTGGTGCCAACTACGAATTTGCCAGCTTCTTCCACATTACCTACGGTTGCAGAAAGACCAATCTTTGTCAAATCAAACCTAGAATTAGAATCCAATCGTTCTATGCTTAATGATAATTGTGTACCTCTTTCACTAGAAAGTAGTTCATGTATTTCATCTATTATTATCCATTCTAGATCAGATAAGGCATCCAGCATCTTTTGTTGTGTTAGTAAAATAACTAATGTTTCAGGAGTTGTAATCAATACATCTGGTGGAGAATTTGAGATTTTTCTTCTAGCTGTTTGAGTGGTATCGCCATGCCTTATTTCGATTGAAAGATCATTGAACTTTGCATATTTAGTGATTCTTCTAAACACATCACGATTTAATGCCCTAAGTGGTGTTACATAAAGAGCCTTAATTTTACCAAGTGTTTTAGAATGTTTTAGTTTTGAAAATACAGGTATTACAGAACATTCTGTTTTTCCAGAACCAGTAGGTGCAATCACAAGACAATCTTTTTTTTGTAAAATATTTGGCACTGCTTTTTTTTGAATTTCTGTTAGTTTTGAAAATCCTAGTTCGCCAAATAGTGATACGGTTTTTGAATCAAGTGATGGGTTCTTGTGTTGGATTTGTTCTAAATTTCTCATAAACCATAACACCGCCTAAACCAATAGCAAATAAAATTGGTACAACAATCGTAATGGAATCAAATATTCCTGCCATTCCCTTATTACTGAATATAGTGATAAATAGTTTAGTCTGATTTTAGTCCAGAATGAGTTATTTGATAATTAAAGGATGTTTTGTTTAAAAGCCATTGTACATTACATGTGTATTTTGAATTTGATTTAGAAAGTCGAATTTTGATATGTGTATACAGATCAATGGATGTTGCCATATTTTCTATTTCCTTTCCATTAATGTGTCGAATCATGTTTGTAATTACTATAGGAATTTTTTTCTTAATAGAAATTAAAGTCAAATCATACATAAATCTCATAAACAAAGAATTTTTCTGAAATACTGACTCGTCTTCATCGTACTCGTAAGAAAATAAATCAGTTATATTGTCTATTACCACAAGGGAAAAATCAGAATATCTTATTTTTTCAAGTGATTGTAGTTGTTCTGATGTACTTCTGATTCTAGATATAGTGATTTTGTCTAATACATTATAATCTAAATTGTGTTGTTTTTGAATTTCCATTATTCGTTCTGGTCTAAATCCACCAGTAGTGTCTAGATAAAGCACAGATCCTCCATTTTTGGTTGAGTTAACTACTATCTGAAAAAGAAATTGTGTTTTTCCAGTTCCACTTGCTCCAAAGACATCTGTAATACATCCAATTGGTAGACCATTTTTCAAAAATTCATCCAATTTTGTTAATCCGGTGTAAATCAAGGTTATTACTTAAAAAATTGTAAAAAAATTTAAGGAATTTGATACATTTTCAAAAAGAGGTAAGGCTTTTATTCTAGATAAAAAGGAAGGCAGATCAAGTGATTAATTAGTGTCGCAAACAAGTGCTAAAAGACCTCTGACAACTCTTCAGAAAAGTACAAAGAAAAAAGTTACAGTACGATTAAAAAATGAAGTAGAGTATAAAGGAAAAATGGACAATGTAGATTCGTACATGAAT
>CAYWRD010000168.1:0-3115 GCA_964460675.1 uncultured Nitrosopumilaceae archaeon | reverse complement strand
CCACGCTGTTCAACCGCCTGGTCGGCAAGCGGCTGGCGCTGGTCGACGACCAGCCGGGCGTGACGCGCGACCGCCGCTTCGGCGATGCCGAGATCGCCGGGCTCGAATTCCAGGTCGTCGACACCGCCGGATGGGAAGACGAAGACGCCGAAAGCCTGCCCGGACGCATGCGCCGCCAGACCGAGATCAGCCTGGAAGGGGCCGATGCGGCGATGTTCGTCGGCGGTCTGGTGCTGTCGCTCGACACCGCCGCTGCGGATCCCAACGCCGTGTGATGAGGGGAGGCCGGCCTAGCGCCGGCCTGCCCCTTGTCGACCGCCACTTGAAGGAGATTGACCCATGGCACTTATCCAGTCCGATCACGCCAAAGGCCGCCATCAAGCCCCCATCGCGGGGGAGGCCGGCAACGTCGTGGCCGCCCGTTACGAGATCGACCTGTCCGCCGCCGCGGCCACCGATGTCGTCGAGCTCGGCATCCTGCCCGCCTACAGCCGCGTCGTCGACGCCACGCTGGTCACCGACGGGGTGGGGGTCGGCATCACCGCCGATGTCGGCCTGCTGTCCGACGCCCCGGGTGAGACCGACGATACCACCACCGTCGGCAACGAGCTCTTCGCCGCCGCCGACGTCGCCGCCGACGGCCTTGTCCGCCTGAGCAAGACCGCCTCGCTGCTGCTGGCGACCACCGAGACCGACCGGGCGATCGGCCTGAGCGTGTCGGGGGCCGCCACCGGCAAGGTAGTGCTGCTGCTTCAGTATGCCGGCAACGGCGACGTCTGATCACGCGGCAGGGCATGACCCGTAGGGCGGCCTGAGAGCCGCCCTACGTCCAAGAGGGCCAGACATCATGAAGATCGAGTGCAAGATCCGGCGACAAGGTGGCTCGCTGATCACTCTGGATGGCGAGCGCTATCACTTCGCGCCTGACGATCTGGGCCGGCATGTCGCCGAGGTCACACAACAGGCGCACATCGACCGCTTCCTGGAGATCCCCGGCTATCGCGAGGTCGCCGACGACGGTGAGGCGCCGGCCACGGCCACCACCGAGGCCGAGACCCTGGCGCCCGAGGAACCCGAGGAACCGGGGGAACCCGAGGAACCCGACGAGGACGACGAGGAGCGGGCCCTGGAGACGGCGCGCCAGGCCTACCGCGAGGCGTTCGGCAAGAAGCCCAACGCACGAATGCACGCCGACACCATGTGGGAGCGGATCGCGAAGGGTGAGCCCTGATGATCCCGGTCGATGACCTCCTGCGCCGCGCGAGCGCGCTGCTGCTCGACGAGGGCTTCGTGCGCTGGACCGAGAGCGAACTGCTCGACTGGTTGCATGACGCCCTGGCGGCGATCGTCGTGCGGCGTCCGTCGAGCCTCGCCGACATCGAGACCCTGACGCTGGTGGAGGGCGCCGTGCAAGACCTGGGGCTTTCCGGGGTGATGGATGTCATCCGCGTGCTGCCGTCGGGGCGCCCGCTGTCCCGCGCCAGCCGTGCCCATCTCGACGCCGCCGATCCCGACTGGTACGCCCGGGCCGTCACCGAGCGGATCGTCAACTACGCCATCGACGACCGCGCCGAGGGCATCTTCTACGTCTATCCGCCCGCCGCCGACGGCACACAGGTCGAGGCGCTGGTGTGGCGCGTCCCCGACACCAAGCCGGCGAAGGGAGGCCAGGTGGACATCGGGCGCGAGTACCTCAACCCGCTGCTCAACTACATCGCCTTCCGCGCCTTCTCCAAGGACAGCGAATACGCCAACGGCCAGATCGCTGCGTCGTACTACCAGCTTTTCGAGGCCGACCTGGGCATCCAGAACCAGACCGCGGCGCGCACCGGCCCGAGCCAGGGGGAGACCTAAATGCGGGACATGGATCACATCATCCGCCGCGTCCTACCCCGCGTCACGGGGGCCGCCCTGCCGGTGATCGTCGCGTCCATCCGCGAGGCCGCCGATGAATTCTGCCGGCGCACCCGGCTGTGGCGTGGCGAGGACGAGTTCGTGGTCAGCGCCACCGGCGACGAGGTGACGGCGGTGCCCACCGAGGCGGCGCTGTTCGAGATCGAGAGCGCGCGCTTCGACGGCGAGATCCTGGACCCGGTGAGCCTCGCCTGGCTGGACGACCATGTCCCGCGCTGGCGCGAGTTGACCGCCACGCTGGCCAAGTGGATCACCCAGACCGCCCCGGACAGCGTGCGCGTGGTGCCGGCCGCCACCGGGACGCTCGAGCTCGCGTTGTTCCTCAAGCCGGCCGTCGACGCCGAGCGCCTGCCCGACTTCCTGATCGACCACCACGCCGACGTGCTGGCCCACGGCGCCCTGGCCGACCTGCTGTCGATGCCGGCCGAGTATGCCAACCCGGGGCTGGCGCAGTACCACCGGATGCGCTTCGACACCCGGCTCGATGAGTTGATCGGCGCCAACCTCAAGGGCCAGCAGCGCGCCGCGGTGCGGACGGCTCCCCGTTTCTTCTGATAGCGAGGCCCGCTGATGAGTGCATCCCGTGTCACCGTCGAAAACATCCTCAACGCCATGATCCTGGGGCAAGCCTTCACCATCCCCACCGAGCTCTACGTGTCGCTGCATACCGCCGATCCGGGGCAGGCCGGGGCCAACGAGGTCACGCTGACCGAGTGGCCGGCCTACGTGCGCCGCGACTCCCTTCAGGGCGATGTGCGCACCAATGCGTGGTCGGCCGTCGACGTGGACGGCGTGACCTGGAACCAGAAGCAGCTGATCTTTCCGGTCTTCGATGGCCCGGCCGCCATCACCATCACCCACTTCGGCCTGTTCGACGGCACCGCCGGAGTGTTCCTGACCTACGGGGCCCTGACCACCCCGCGCCAGATCGACGCCAGCCAGGTGTTCGTCGCCGATCGCAACAAGCTCGGCGTGAAGGTGGTGTGACATGCGGTCGGGGCTGAACGGGCGGCGCCTCAACCGGCTGGCGGTCAACGCGACCTACCGCGAGCTCGTGCATGCCGAGTCGACCCTGGCCCTGGCGCTCGAGGCCGACCTGGACGCCATGCTGAAGGCCGCTCTCCTGGTCGGCCCGATCGCCGCGGCCCTCAGCGACGAGACGGCCGGCAGCGCCACCGTGAGCCCCGGCAGCGAGGGGGTC
>CAYWRD010000167.1:0-3127 GCA_964460675.1 uncultured Nitrosopumilaceae archaeon | reverse complement strand
AAGGACTGCTTCGTCCACTACTCCGCCATCCAGGGTTCTGGGTTCAAGAGCCTGGGCGAGGGTGACACGGTCGAGTTCGACATGGTCCAGGGCCAGAAGGGCCCGTCCGCGGAGAACGTGACCAAGATCTGACCTCGCGGTCACACCGTCGTCGCTGACGGTGTCTCGGGGGCCGTTCCGGCATGACCGGGACGGCCCCCGTTTTTTGTCTCCCTTCACTACCGGGACGGTGACCCGGCCTCCCGACTCCGGCACGGGGCCGGGAGGGCCGTCGGCATCGCGGCGGAGAGTGCCGCAGACGAAGAGGTGCTCAGGAGTCTCCACCCCTCATCCTCCCGCCTGGACCCACAGATAGAGCCCGGCCGCCACCGTCATGAACCCGATGCCCGCCATGGCCCACGTCCTCAGGATCCTTCCCGGCCGGAGCTCGGGATCCTCCACCAGGCGCGTCACGCAGTAGTAGTTCAGGGCGAACGTAACCGGCGCGATGACGAAGGAAGCGACGGCGGCCACGGTCACCAGGAGAACGGGATCCGGCATGAAGGCGCTCTCCACCACGGCCAGGGCCAGGCAGGCCCCGAGGAATGCCCAGTACTGGGTCCCGGGCCGGAAGCGAGCTTCGCCCCTATTCCCTCTCGGGTTCTCCGGCGACGCTTCGGAGCCCCTGTCCAGGGCCGAGAGGGTCTCCTGGAAGGCCCGGGGAAACCCGTCCAGCACGCCGTAGGCGCTGGAGTACATCCCGAAAAACGCCGCCAGGAGGAAGAAGGGATAGATCCAGGGCCCGATGACGTCCGTGTAGAGCCGGGCCAGTGTCACGGCTACCTCTCCCCCCTCCGGCACCGATCCCGTGGGAGCCAGGACCTCGGCGCCCAGGGCGAGGAACATGATGGAGAGGACCAGGGAGAGCCCGTATCCGATCCGCATGTCCAGGAGGCCGACCCGAAGCACCGGTCCGCTGCCCCGCCCGTCCTCAAGCGTCGGGCCGGTGGGAGCGATCTCCCCCGCCCGCTCGGCCCAGGCATCCCGTCTCTCCAGTGCCCACATGGAATGCCAGACCGACACGTCCAGACCCGTGGGCATCCAGCCCAGGATCGCCGCCGCCAGGACCAGCGCCTCGGGCGGCACCGTCGGCACCACCAGGTCCTGCCACGCGGAGGGAGGCGGCGGCGTGGCCAGGAAGGCCACGGCCGTCATGGCCGCCAGCACGAGGAGCATCCACTTGCTGAGGGCCGAGAGCCCGTCGAATCCCCCGCCCGCCAGCAGGGCCGCGCACGTCGCTCCCAGAACCCCGCTCCATGCCCAGAGTGGAAGCAAGCCGGGGACGGCGGCCGCGGCCACCGCCGACGCCACGCCCAGGACGCCGGCCAGGACCGTCACCCCCTGCACGACGGTTCCCGCCAGGAAGATCCAGAGCGCCCAGTTCCGGGGGCCCGGGACCCGGCCGTATCCGTCCAGGAGCGAGCGGCCCGTGGCCATGGCGTAGCGCGGCCCGAACTCGAACCCCGGGTACTTGAACAGGTGGCTGAGGAGGAGGACCCACAGGAGGGCGTAGCCGAAGCGGGCGCCGGCCGTGGGCGCGAGGACCAGGTGGCTGGCCCCTATGGCCGTGGCCGCCATGACCAGGCCCGGCCCCAGCCAGGCCGCGGGATCCAGCAGACGGGGCCACCGGGAGAACCCGGCGCCGGTTCGCTCCCGCCGCCTCATGGCTCCCGACATTCCCACCCCCGGTCCGCTGGAATCCTCGTCGCCGGGAAACTATCGGCGGCGCCGGACAGCGACAGCCCGCCTCCCCGGCCGCGCCGGCCCGCAGCCGCCGTGGCCGGCGCAGGAACACGGGCCACGGCACCCCGGTATTCATTGGTGCGAAGGGGCCCTGCCGCCAGGGGCCAGAAACCGTTTCCAGATCCCCCGTACTCTTCGGTGACCATGAGCGGACGACCGCCCACACCGGCCGTCGCCGGACGCCTCGCCGCCGCCGCGTCGGCGGTCGCCCTGCTCCTCGGCTCGCCGTATCTGGCGCGGGCGCAGGAGACGGACACGACCCGGGCCGTCGTCCCCGGCGCCGCCCGGGACACCATGGCGCGGCTCACCGGCACGGTGGCCTCCAGCCAGACCGGAGGGACCATCGGCGCCGCGCGGGTGATCCTCCCCGAGCTGGGCCGGGGCGACATCAGCGACTCCAACGGGCGGTTCACCATCGAGGACCTTCCCCCGGGACTCTACGATGCGAAGGTGGAGTACTTCGGCTACTCGACGAACCAGCGTCCCGTCCGGCTGGAGAGGGGGAGCGTCACCCGTGTCACGTTCCTCCTGGACGAGAACGTCCTGGAGGTCGCCGAGCTCACGGTGGAGGTCGAGCGACCCGAGCAGGACCCGGTGATGGAAGGCTTCCGCTGGCGCGAGAAGCGCGGGTTCGGCGTCCACTTCGGACCGGAGGAGATCGAGGAGCGCAATCCGAACCGGACCAGCGACCTGCTCCGGATGGTCCCGAGCATCTACGTCCGCACCACCAACATCCAGGGTCGCGGGATCGTGTACATCGGCCACGGCCCCCAGGTGCGCTGCCGGCCCAAGGTCTGGCTGGACGGGGTCTTCGTGGAGGACTTCTACGTGGACGACATCGACGCCACCGCGCTCAAGGCGGTGGAGGTCTACCGGAGGCCGTCGGAGACGCCTCCCGAGTTCGAGCGTACGGCCAACCGCTGCGGCACCATTGTGATCTGGACCCGCCACGGACCCCGGGAGGCCGCGGGCAGCCGGGCCGGCGGCGGCTAGTCCCGCCGGGGCCGCGGCCGCCATCTCCCCCGTCCTCAGCCCGCCCGCTCCACCTCCACCCGGTAATCCACCTGGATGTCGTCCGCCAGGGAGTGGAAGCAGCTGCAGTACTTCTCGAAGGAGAGCTCCACCGCCCGCTCTGCCCTGGCTGGATCCAGGTCGCCGGTGTCCCGGAAGACGGCGGTGAGGGCCACATAGCGCCGGGGCGGATCCGCCCGCCGCCTTCCGGAGAGCTCCACGCTGAGCGCCTCCAGCTCCTGGCGCCCCTTCTCCAGGATGTCCACCACGTCCACGGCGGCGCAGCTCCCCACGGCGTTCAGCATCATCTGCATGGGCGACGCCGCCCACCGGG
>CAYWRD010000166.1:0-3161 GCA_964460675.1 uncultured Nitrosopumilaceae archaeon | reverse complement strand
TTCGTGGCGGTGTTCGACCGCGATCCGGAGCGGATCGGCGACCGGTGGGGCGACCTCGTGGTCGAGGACGTCTCGGAGATGGCCACGGTGGTCCGCGAGCGGGGGATCCAGCTGGGGATCATCGTGACCCCGGCCGAGGCGGCCCAGGAGGTCGCCGACGATCTCGCCGCGGCCGGCGTGGAGGCGATCCTCAACTTCGCGCCCCGACGGATCGAGGTGCCCGAGCCCGTGGCGCTGCGCGACGTCGACCTGGTCGTCGAGCTCGAGTCGCTCTCGTTCGCTTTGACCCACCCCGACGAGGATCCCTAGCCCGGCCGGACGGCCCGGCGGTGGGATCCTCGCGGCCGACCGGGACCCGTCGTACCTTCCGATCCATGATCCTCGTCACCGTCAGCGGGACCGCCTCCGAGGTGGGCAAGACCACCCTCGTGTGCCAGCTCCTGGAGCGCCTGCCCGGCTGGGCCGCGGTGAAGGTCACTCGCGGCCACTATCGGTCGTGCGGCCGCGATCCCGAGACGTGCTGCGTGAGCCACCTGCTCGCCGACGAGCCGCGGGTCTTCTCCGACCCCGCCGACGTCGACGTCGAGGGCAAGGACACCGGCCGGTACGTGGCCGCCGGGGCGGCCGCCGTGCGGTGGGTGGTGTGTCGGCGCGGGCAGGAGGAGGAGGGGATCGCCCGCGGGCTCGACGACCTCCCCGTCGGGCTCCCGGGCGTGATCGTCGAGGGCAACACGGTGGTGGCCTCGTGCGCGCCCGCGCTGGCGTTGATGGTCGCGCCGCCCGACTCGCCCGAGGTGAAGTCCTCCGCGGTGCGGATCCTCGACCGGATCGACGCGATCTACGTACCCGACCCCGCCGCCGCGCGCGCCGCCGCGGCCGATCCGGCTCCGCTGGTGGGCGCGCCGTCGGGGAGTCGGCGATGGCCGGTGTGGGGCGGCCACGACCTCGACCGAATCGCGGCGGTGGCCGCCTCCGGCGGGCTCGGCGCGCGTCCGGCGGAGGAGAGCATCGAGGCGTGACCGGGCCGCCGACGGTCCGGGCCCAGGCGGTGGTGTTCGACGTCGGGCGGCTGCTGTGCGCGCGGCACGAGAAGCGCGGCGAGGCTTACTGGGTCCTGCCCGGCGGCCACGTCGATCCCGGCGAGACGGTGTGGGAGGCAGTGGTCCGCGAGATGGCCGAGGAGACGGGTCTCGAGGTCCGGTCCGGGCGGCTGTGGGCGATGGCCGAGTTCGTGGCGCCCGGCCGGCACGTCGTGGAATGCGCGTTCGCGGTGACCGGATGGAGGGGTGAGCTCGTGCCCGGCTCGGATCCGGATGCCGGGGACCACCCCGGCAGCCTGGCCGACGTCGCGTGGCTCGACCGCGAGCGGTTCACCGCTGCCCCCTTCCGGCCGGGCGTCCTCGAGCGGCGCCTCCTGGAGCGCTGGGACGATCCGGAGGCCCCGGCCGTCTATCTGGGCGTCGAGCGCGGATGACCCCGATCGGCTGGGATCCGCCGGCCTGGCCGGTGGTGGTGGCCGGCGTCGTCCTGCTGGTCGCGTGGGTCGCGACCAACCCGCCGCGGCGCGACGCGCCGCTTCGAGGCGCGCTCCGGATCGCGGCAGCGGCCCTGCTCGCCCTGGCGCTCCTGGACGTCGGGTGCCACGCCGCGGCGGGAGCGCCGGAGTCCCGGCTGCGGGTCCTGCTCGACACCTCCCTCAGCATGCGGGTCGGCGAGCCCGACGGGCAGTCGCGCGCCGGCCGGGCCCGCGCCTTCCTCGAATCCGACGCCTTCGGCGCCTGGAGCGCGGGGTGGGACGTCGAGGTGGATTCCTTCGGAGGCGCGACCACCGATCCCGGCGGCGCGGTCGCCACCGCGGCGGCGGACCGGCCGGGCGCCGTGCTGATCCTCTCCGACGGTCGGGCCACGGCCGGCCACGACGTCGAGCCGCCCGGCGTGCCGCTGTGGGCGTACTCGCCGGCGCCCGTCCGCCTCGCTGATGCCGCGGTCGTCGGCCTCGACATCGAAACCGGCGACGACGAGCCCGACCGGGCGGTGGTCGAGGTCGCCGCCGTGGGGGGGCTCGCCGTCGAGGTCGGGCTCGAGGTGGTGGTGACGATCGACGGCCGGGAGGCGGGCCGCGAGGCCGTGGGCGCGCTCGCGGCCGGCGAACGGCGGGTGGTGCGCCGGCGGCTGCCCGCCGCCCGGCCGGCGGACGGGCCCGAGGCGGTCGTCACCGCCCGGCTCGAGCCCGCCCGCGATCCCGTCCCCGACAACGACCGCCGGAGCCTGATCCGCCGCGATCCCGGCGAGCCCCGGCGGGCGCTCGTCGTGGGCCTGGCGCCGGGATGGGAGATGGCGGCGTGGCGCAGGGCGCTGATCGACGCCCACCCGGGCCCGGTCGACGCGGTGTGGACCGCGACGCCGGGGAGCGTGCGCCCGATCGACGGCGGCCCCGTTCGGGGGTGGACCGCGCTCGATCCGGCCCGCTACCGGTCGGTCCACCTGATCGGCGATCCCGCCCGTCTCGGGGAGCCGGGCCGGCGATGGGTCGAGGCCTTCGCCGGGCTCGGCGGACGGGGGGTGGCGTGGATGCCGGGAGGCGCCGGAGGCGAGCTGGTCGGGGTCGGCGAGCAGCCCCCTGCGCTAGACCGCACCGGCCGACCGGCGCGGGCCGAAGCCGGGGGGCGGGGGGTGGCGAAGCTGGGTATTCCGGCTGTCAGCCGGACTATGTCGCACCAGTTTGGTTAGGATCAGAAGACGGTATGCAGAGATACACGTTGTTTCTCGTCGTGTCGGCGCTGATGATGGTGGGGGGCGCCGCCCTGGCGTCGGAACATCTGCCCGGCTCGTTCGTGGACGATGACGGCAACGTCCACGAGGCCAATATCGAGGCGATCGCCGCCGAGGCGGTCACCCGGGGCTGCAACCCGCCTCCCAACCACTACTTCTGTCCCGATGACCACGTCACCCGGGGCCAGATGGCCGCCTTCCTCCGCCGCGCCCTGAGCCTGGCTCCCTCGGACCGGAACTGGTTCATCGACGAAACCGGCCACCTCTTCGAAGAGGACATCCATGCCCTGGCGGAGGCCGGTATCACCCGGGGATGCGACCCGCCCGACAACTTCCGCTTCTGCCCCGACGACCCGGTCACCCGGGGCGAGATGGCCGCCTTCCTCAAC
>CAYWRD010000165.1:0-3177 GCA_964460675.1 uncultured Nitrosopumilaceae archaeon | reverse complement strand
CAGGCCAACGCGACGATCGTCGACGTGGAGGTCGGGGCGTTCGACCGTCACGGGTGGCCCGCGTTCGTCGTCGATCCGGTGATGGTGGCGACGACCGGGGCGCTGCTGCTCGAGGAGGACGCCGTAGCGGCGGTGCGCGAGCGGCTCGTTCCCCGGGCGACGATCGTGACCCCCAACGGTCCCGAGGCGGCCGCGCTGCTGGACCGTCCGGTGGAGACGCCGGAGGATCAGGAGGCCGCCGCCCGGGCGATCGTCGAGGAGCTCGGGGCGGCCGCGGCGCTGGTCAAGGGCGGCGATCTCGAGGGACCCGACGTGGTCGACGTCTTCTACGACGGGACCGGGTGGCGACGCTTCGCCGAGCCACGGATCGAAACCACCAGCACCCACGGATCGGGCTGTGCGCTGGCGAGCGCCATCGCGGCCCACCTGGCCCGCGGCGAGGCGCTGGACGAATCGGTGACGAGGGCGCGGGCGTGGGTCCGCCGCGGCATCGAGAACGCCCCGCCGCTCGGTCGCGGAAGAGGGCCGCTCGACCTCTTTCCGCCCGGCTAGTCTCGACCGGTTCGTTCCCGGGGAAACCCCGACCCGCGCATCCCGGGACCGGAGCTCACCCCTTCGACGCCCGCCGGATCCGCACCGCCAGACGCAGGAACCGCGCGACGTGCGTGACCGGGTTGATGTGGCTCTCCTCCGTATCGTAGATCGTCCGGACCGGGACCCACTCGATCCGCCAGCCGCGCTCCAGACACGCCACGATCACCTCCACCTCGAAGCCGAATCCCGGCTCGCCGCCCTTCTCGAGTGCCGCCTCGACGAGGCGCCGGGAATGGAGCCGGTATCCCGACTGGTTGTCCGGCAGGTCGCGTCCGGTGGCCCACCGCAGGACCCGCCGCCCGAGGGTATTGGAGAGCCGCCGGGCGGGCGGCATCGCGTCGAAGTCCCGAGCCCCCACCACCAGATCGGCGCCGGTCGCCTCCCACGCCGCGAGCAACACCGGGATCTCCGTCGGGTCGTGCTGGCCGTCGGCGTCGAGGGTCACCACGCCCTCCACCTCCCGCTCGAGCGCCTCGCGGAAGCCCCGTCGGAGCGCCTCGCCCTTTCCCCGGTTGGCCGGCTGCCGGAGCACCTCCGCGCCGGCCCGCTCGGCGACGCGGGCGGTGTCGTCGGAGGAGCCGTCGTCGACGACCAGGACGGAAAGGTGTCGCGACGCGGCCTCGACCACGGGGCCGATCCGCGGGGCCTCGTCGAAGGCGGCGATCACGGCCTGGATGCGGGGTGGGGTCAGGATCGGGGTCCCGTTCTCGTATGCGGGAGTACTGGAGCGATGACCCGGCCGCGCGGCGGACTCAGCCGAGGCGGTGGATCGTCGCCCGCGGGGCGGGGATCGCCGACGCGGTGACCTCCCGGCCGTCGCCGGAGCCGGCCGGGCTCGAGCGCGCGCTCGGGGCTTCCGACCCGTACGCCCGCTGCGGCCCGCCGTCCCCGTTGCCGCGCACGACCCGGACCCCCGCGCTGGCGCCGATCCGCGTGGCGCCGGCCTCGCTCATCTCGAGCGCGGTGGCCAGGTCGCCGACCCCGCCGGAGGCCTTCACGCCCAGCTCGCCGCCGACCACCCGGCGCATGAGCTCGACGTCGGCCACCGTCGCTCCACCGCCGCCGAAGCCGGTCGACGTCTTGACGAACCTCGCCCCCGCCGACTTCGCGAGGACGCTCGCCTTGACCTTCTGCTCGTCGGACAACAGCGCGGTCTCGAGGATCACCTTCACGATCGCCCGTCCTTCGCCGGCCTTGACGACCGCGGCGATGTCGCGCTCGACGTCGGAGTAGGCGCCGGACTTCAGCGCCCCGATGGCGAGCACCATGTCGAGCTCGGTGGCGCCGTCCTCGACGGCCCGCACGGCTTCGTAGGCTTTGGTCTCGGTCCGGTTGGCCCCCAGCGGAAAGCCGATCACCGTGCACACCTTGACCGGGCTCTCGGCGAGCCGCTCGGCGCAGACGCGGACCCACCACGGGTTCACGCACACCGACGCGAAGCAGTTCGCCTCCGCCTCGTCGCACAGCTCCTCGATCTCCCGGCGGGTCGCCCCCGGAGCGAGCAGGGTGTGGTCGATCATCCGCGCCAGGACGTTGTCGCAGGCGTCGATCCCCGGGCCGGCGCTGAACCGCTCCGCCCCACTGTCGATCAGCCGCTGCAGGCGCTCCGGACAGTGCTCCACGCAGTGGCGCGCGGCGCAGGCGCATCCGTTCGGCGGGCAGGCGGCGTGGCCGTTACCGAGCCGGCCCTTCAGCTCGGCGGCGATCAGGTCGGCGATCCGGTCGAGATCAGCCGGCATGCGCGCCCTCCCCCGCGAGACGGTCGATGCGGTCGACGACCCCGACGATCACTGCCTGGAGCGGCACCCGGCCCCGACCGGTGATCTGCCGCGCGGCGTTGCCTTCCTTGACCACCAGCACGAGCTCCCCCTCGCCGGCGTCGACCCGGTCGACCGCGATCAGCTCGTCTCCCTCGTCGCGCGGCTCCCATCCGTCCCCGGCGGGATCGAGCGCCAGCGGCTGGACGACCAGCAGCTTGTAGTCGCGGAGCTCGGGGTCCTTGTCCTCGGAGGTGAGCGAGCCGGTCACGCGGGCCAGGATCATCGTGCCGGCTCCTCGGGTCCCGCCGTTCGGGCAGGGTCCCCGAATACCGGACCCTCTCCGGCGAGGTCCACCCGATCGACCTTCCCCACCAGCGCCGCGTCGACGGGGCAGAAGGGGTCCCGCAGCGGCAGCGACGCCTCCCGGCTGGTCACGTAGTAGACCCACTCCTCCTCGCCGTAGTGGCCCGTGTCCACGGCGACGAACGGGGCCGATCCCGTCGCCTCGCCGCGGGCGTTCACGGGCTCGACCCACAGCAGGGGGTATCCCTTCAGGGGATCCACCTTCACCGTGCTCACGAGCCGTCCGATGACGCGTCCGAAGTGCACGACCCGAGACTACCCGCGCCCGCCGGGCCCGTCAACGAGGGGTGGGGCGAACGGACACGTCGCGGCCGATTTCCGCCCGTCACCGGGCGCGGACGGTCGACGGAGAGGCGAACCCGCCCCTTGTCATGCCATTCTGGCGCGAAATCGACCTGGCACGGCGATTGCACCCTTTACAGGCGACATTCGAGCGCATCGTGTTGTCCTGCGGTCCAGG
>CAYWRD010000164.1:0-3178 GCA_964460675.1 uncultured Nitrosopumilaceae archaeon | reverse complement strand
CGAAGCCGGCCCCGACGGCGGTGGCGGCGACGGCGCCCCGCTCCCGCGCCGTCCGCTGGAGCGCCACCGTCTCGGGCACCTGGTTTTCCAGGAGCCGCTCGGCCAGCCGCTGGGACCGGTCCACGAGCTCGCCGAAGCGCCCCAGGTCCTCGCGCTCCAGGGCCTCCCAGGCGGCGGGGACGATGCGGGCGCTCTCGGCCGCGAAGTGCTCGACCCGGGCGACGAGGGCCTCCCGCTCGCCGGGCTCCGCGGCGCGCCGGATCACCTCGACGACGTCTCCGGCCCGCTCCGGGTCGTCGCCGACGACGGCGCCCAGGTGCTCCTCCTCGCTCCCGGTCTCCCGCCGCCACAGCTCGGCCGCCCGGGCGGCCGCGTCGGAGAGGCGGTTGTAGCGTCCCCGGGCGGCGCCCGTCTTCCGGGCCCGGACCCCGCTGGCGGCCACCGCGAACGTGAGCCCCTCGGGCACCGGGACCACGCTCTCGCGGCGGACGGGCTCGTAGGCGTAGCGGACCAGGGCGCCGGGGACCCCGCAGAGGATCGCCACGTGGTCCTCGCCGCCGCCGCGGAGCCCGACGCCCGCCTCCGGCTCCGGGCCGAGGCCCGGGTAGGGGGAGCCCCGCTCGACGGCCGCCAGGTAGGCGGCCAGCGCCTCCCGGTCGCCCAGGGCGCTCCGGCCCGCCTCCGACGCCAGGAGCCCCTCCACGCCGTCCAGGACCAGGAAGAGGGCCGTGACCAGCGCGGTGGAGCTGCTGAGCCCCGCCGCGGGCGGCAGGTCGCTCTCGAAGACGACGTCGCACCCCCGGACCTCGAGGCCGAAGTCCCGGCGCACGCGCCGGAGGACGGTCTCGGGATAGATCCTCCATTCGTCGGCCCCGCCGGCGTCGTTCCCCTCCGCCCGGCCCGGGGTCGCGCCGGCGGTCTCCGTCCCCCCGGCGCCGCCCCCGCCGTGCAGGATGACGGACTCCCCCCGGCCGGCGTCCACCAGCCTCACGGTCCCGTCTTCCCGCGGCGCCGCCGCCACCGCGAACCCTCGGTCCACGGGGCACAGCAGGCTCCTGCCCCCGGCGTAGTCGGTGTGCTTGCCCAGGACCTCGATCCGCCCGGGCACCAGGTGGCCCGTCCGCTCCCGTCCCCCGCCGAGCCGCCGGGCCAGTCGCTCCAGGTCGTCCCGGGTCACGGGACCGCCCCTCCGCTGCCGTCCGTGGAGGCGGCCGCGGGGCCTCCGCCTCCCGCCACCGTGGCCCAGACCCGGATCAGCGCCACGGCCCCGATCCCGGCGACCAGGGTGAGCCCGGCGGCGGGGACGTAGGTCCCGTAGATCCAGTAGCCGGTGGCGAACAGGGCGGCGTAGACGGCCAGGCACCCGGCCACCATGGCCAGGATGCCGCGGGGGACCGTCCAGTCGGCGGCCGGATCGGGCAGGGGCTCCCCCTGTTCGGCGGCCCGCTCGGCCACCCGGGTCCAGCCCGGCCCCCCGGGTCGGGCCGTCCGGTAGAAGCGCCCGAGCGTGGCCGCGTCGGTGGGACGGGTCAGGAAGGTCACCGACACCCACGCGGCCGTGGTCACCGCCACCCCGATCAGGAGCTTCACCCAGGCCGCGAGCGCCAGGTCGGGCCAGATCCGGGGCTGGACCAGCTCGAGCCACACCGCCGCCACGAAGGACACCACCATGCCGGTGATCTCGCTGTAGGCGTTGATGCGCCACCAGAACCAGCGGAGGATGAAGAGAAGGCCCGTCCCGGCGCCGATCTGGAGCAGGATCTGGAAGGCCTGGAGGGCGTTCCGGAGCCACAGCGCGAGGGCCGCCGCCAGGACCATGAGGAGCACCGTGGTCACCCGGCCGGCGAGAACGAGGCGGGCCTCGGAGGCGTCGGGCTTCACGAAGCGGCGCCAGAAGTCGTGGACCACGTACGACGATCCCCAGTTCAGGTGGGTGGACATGGTGGACATGTAGGCCGCCGCCAGGGAGGCCACGACCAGGCCCAGCAGCCCCGTGGGCAGGAAGGTGAGCATGGCGGGATACGCCAGGTCGTGCCCCAGGATGCCCGGGTCGACGCCCGGGAACGCCGACCGGATCGACTCCAGGGTCGGAAACACCACCAGCGAGGCCAGCCCCACCAGGATCCACGGCCAGGGCCGCAGGGCGTAGTGGGCCACGTTGAACAGGAGGGTCGCCGCCGTGGCCTCGGCCTCGTCCCGCGCCGACAGCATCCGCTGGGCGATGTAGCCGCCCCCGCCCGGCTCGGCGCCCGGATACCACACGCTCCACCACTGTACCGCGACGGGGATGACGAAGATCGGCAGGAAGGACGACGGATCGCGGAAGTCCGGAAGGAGGGAGAGGCGGCCCTCCACCGCCGGGCTGGCCAGGAGGCCGTCCAGCCCTCCCACATCGGGGTGGTTCACCGCCACCACCGCGGCGGCGACGGAGCCGGCCAGGGCCGTGAAGAAGAGCAGGAAGTCGGTGAGGAGCACGCCCGTGAGTCCGCCCAGGGTGGCGAAGGCCACGGTGACGCCTCCGGCGACCAGGACGGCCGTCAGCGGCGAGATCCCCAGGAGCACCCCGCCGATCTTGACGGCGGCCAGCGTGACCGTGGCCATGATCATGACGTTGAAAAAGACCCCCAGGTAGAGGGCCCGGAAGCCGCGGAGGAAGGCCGCCGGGGCTCCCCCGTAGCGGAGCTCGTAGAACTCCAGGTCCGTCATCACCCCGGCCCGCCGCCACATCTTCGCGTAGACGAAGACGGTGAGCATGCCCGTCAGCAGGAAGGCCCACCACACCCAGTTTCCCGCCACGCCGTCCTGGCGCACGATGTCGGTGACCAGGTTGGGCGTGTCGGTGGAGAAGGTGGTGGCCACCATGGAGATCCCCAGGAGCCACCAGGGCATGGACCGGCCGGAGAGGAAGAACTCCTTCGTGTCCCACCCCGCCCGCCGGCTCGCCCACAGCCCGACGGCCAGGGCCGCGGCGAAGTAGAGGCCGAGGATCCACCAGTCCAGGGCCTCGAGTCTCATGGCGCGGGCTCCGGCAGGGGCGGCACGCGGGGCGCGGGGCGATTCCCGGAATCGCGCTCCATCATGGCCGGGGCCGGGCGGGCCATCAAGGAAGAAGGAGGAGAGCGTCGGAGCCCGGGTCCCCAGGGTTCTCGAGGACCCGGTCCATGCCATCGCGGCGGAA
>CAYWRD010000163.1:0-3184 GCA_964460675.1 uncultured Nitrosopumilaceae archaeon | reverse complement strand
CCGTACTGACGGTCCGGACCTCGTAAGGCGCTCTCGTTACCCTGGATCTCGGCGAGGCCTTGCAACGAGGGGTACAGAAACACGGAAAGCCCCGGAGCTACCGGGGCTCTTGGAAAGTGGGCCCGGCTGGAGTTGAACCAGCGGCCTCACGCTTATCAGGCCCTGAATCGACGTTGACCCGCGCCGACTAAACCCCGACTGGCGGTACCCGGGTGTTGGATAGCGCTGACCTGCGCTGATTTGCGCCGGCGGTTCCGGTAGCCTGCGCTGTTACCATCTTTGTTACCACCCAGAATACGCATCTCCGATTCAGTCCTCCGTCCGCCTCCTATGCCTTCTCCATTTCTTGGCGAATCCGCTTCAGGCGCAGTCGCTGGCTGGAAGAGCTAACGAAGCCCTGGCTGGGCGCTCCAGTAGAAGGAGGCGACGGAGGCCGAAGAGGAAGCGGTGGCGCAGCGGAATCTGGACAATCTCGCCCGCTCCGTCGATATTTCCACACGTACCCGCGGCGTGCCCGCCGCCCCCACCCTTCATCGCCGCTGTTCGGTACAGGCTCACGCAGCATGCATAATACTACCATCGTCGCGGTGCTTTTCCTCGGCGCCGCACCGCTCTTCTCGCAGGAGACGCCTGCTCCCGCGCGGAAGGAGACCGCCGCGCCGACACCCGGAGCGCGGCTCCGCGTGACCTGGGCCGACCCAAGGCTCCAGACGCGCGTCGGCCGGCTGGACGCCCTCACCGATGGCGTGCTCCGGCTCTCGGCCGACTCCGGATTCGTCTCGATCCCGCGGGAGGCGATCACGAGCCTCGAACGCAGCCTGGGCCACCGCCCCGGGATCGCCGGCGGAGTGGTCGGCCTGGTCCTGGGTGGTGGGGTGGGCGCGGTCCTGGGCTGCCTGGCCAACGCGGACGACTACGGGGTCTTCTGCGGCGGACAGGACGACACGAAGGTCATCGTGGGCGCCGCACTGGGCGGCGTGGCGGGCGGGTTGCTCGGCGCCTACCTGTTCCGCACCGAGCGCTGGCGCCCAGTCGACCCAGCCTGGCTCTGGTGAGTGGAGGCCACGCCGGAGAGGGTGAACGGGGGTTGGTGGGCATCGCCTACGACGCCATCGCCGACGCGTGGCGCGCCGACCGGCTGGCCACCTCTTTCCGGGAGCGCCGCCTTCTGGAAGCGCTGATCGAGGGGCTGGCCCCCGGAGCCAGAGTCCTGGACCTGGGCTGCGGCTGCGGCGAGCCGATCGCTCGCTTCCTGGCCGATGGGGGCCTCGAGGTGGTGGGCGTGGACGTGTCGGAGCGGCTGCTCAAACACGCACGCGCGCGGCCGTCCCGACCGCCACCTTCGTCCGCGGGGACATGCGCTCGGTCCGGGTGGACGGTCCCTTCGACGCGATCGTGGCCTGGGACTCGCTCTTCCACCTGCCGCGGGAGGACCACCACGCGTTGTTTCGCCGCATAGCCGCCTGGCTCCGGCCCGGTGGCCGTCTTCTCCTGTCGCTGGGCGGCTCCGCCTCCCGCGGCTTCACCTCGCTAATGCACGGCGAGACCTTCTTCTACAGCGGCCCCGAGCCCGACCGGGCTCTGGAGCTACTCAGGGAGCCCGGCTTGCGGATCGAGACCTGCTCCAAGCGGGTTCCTGGCGACCGCCTGCCCCCAAGGTAGGTGCGCCGTTTGGCTCCGATTGCAACGTAGAACGGCGTGGATTCGCTCGACAAGGACAACGGAACGCCCGGGTGGGCCCATCGAGGGTCGCCTCGGCCGGCGGGAACGCCCCTCCCGCTCGTGGGACCGCGAGAGGTACGCACCGGACCGAAGCTCCCGGGCTCCGGGGAGGGAAGCGTCTCCTCAGGTCTCAGGTCACCAGGAGCGGGTCTGGTCCATCTCGTAGGGAGGGGCGAGCACTCCGTCCGGTTCGCTGTCACGGAGGACCGCGCCGATGTACAGGTTCTCGCCGTCGTACGCTACCCGGACGAGCCTCGTCTCCGTGGCCGGGGCGCCCACGTCCGGCTCCTGCTGGCGGAAGTCCGTCGCCACGTCCGCCCGGTCCCAGAACGGCTCGATCACCCGGCCGTCGAGGCGCACCTCGGCGTCCGCCGGGATCCGGAGCGCCTGCACCGACCGCGTCTCGCCCCCCGCGTCCTGCGCCAGCCCGGGGACCGGGGCCACGAGGGCGATCAGGACGGCCACGGCCAGCCAGCGGAGCGATCGAGCGACGTGCGGGGGGCGCGAAGCGGCTGGCATGGAGAGAAACGGTATTCCAGCGCGGGTTCGTTCGGCAAGCGAGACAGAGTGGCCGTGTGCCCTTCGCGGAGTTCCCTCTCGGCGGACCCGCTGGGGGAGCCGTCCCTGACTCGACTCCGGGAAGGGAGCATCCTCGTCCCGTCCCCAGGGCGCACATTAATTTATAGTACTTGACAACGGCTTATAATAGCTTATAATAGCCTAACGTTCGAGAATCCTTGTCATGCCTTCCATGCGGCCGCGAGATGACGCCCAGCGATCAGATCAGACGCGTGGCCCGGGCGGCCATCGCCCGTGCCAAGGGGCGTGGCGACGGCGAGGTGACCCCCGACGACCTGCTGGCCGCAGGCCTGGCGGCCGTGGCCCGGTTCGGAGTCGCGCTCGTTGGCCCCTGGGCCATCGACGTGGCCGCCGTGGACGGAACTCCGGAGGAGCTCCCCACGGACGGATCCCCGCTCCCCGATGTGAGGTCCGAGGATGGCGGCACGGGGAGCCAGGCGTCCGGATCCGACGACGGACCCCGCCACGGCCCCCGCTATTCCGAGGCTGCGGTGACCGTCTTCGAGGCCGCGTCGCGTCTGGCCCGCCGGGACGGAGCGACGGGAGTGAGCCTGTCACACCTGTTGGCGGCCCTCGGCGAGCGCGAGGACGGGCTAATGGCCGAGCTGAGAGAGCGACACGCCTTCACGCCTCTCCAATGGCGCGCCGCGCTGGCCCGCGGCGAGCTGGGATCTCCCTTCGTCGACGGCTCGCCGGAACCCGTTCTGCGCGCCTCCGGATTCGCCACCGGCGGAGTCCCGGAGGTCCTCGATGTCGAGACGGCGGCGTCGTTCCTGGGCGTCCATCCCCAGACGGTCAGGAACTACATCCGGGCCGGGAAGATCCCGGCCTACCGGCTCGCCGGGGAGCGCTTCATCCGTCTCCTGCGGCGGGACCTGCTCGA